>JBFFRZ010000351.1:0-1513 GCA_041572715.1 Gammaproteobacteria bacterium | reverse complement strand
ATATCCAGTTACGTTATTGAATCTTGCAGCATTCAGGCTACGGTCGCATATAAACTCATCATACGGAATGACTTCAACATCTTGACGACATAGTCTTACAGAAAGCCTTCTAAGCAAATCATATTTACTGATTGGCTCACTGGCAACGTGCCAGACGCCACTCAAATCGGGATGCTCTGTGAGTAGATTATCAATGATATGAGACATCTCAAATGTAGTAAATCCCGAATAAATTGCCTTCGTGTAGCCATATATGGTTCCGCTTGCCCCCAGAAACCACTCAATAAGACTTTTCTTTCTGCTTAACTCAAGTCCGATAATCGATGTACGCAAAGTGAGGGTGTGTGGCAGATCCAGTTCACCCAGATATTTTGTTCTGCCATAAACATCTGTGGCATCAGCAGTATCTGACTCAGTGTAGCCCCCTTTTTGACCACTGAACACACAGTCAGTACCCATCTGGAATAATCGCGCACCAATATTTGAGCACAAATCGGAGAGCTGCCATGGGAAAAGCGCATTCAGCTCAATGTTAGCTCTTGTATCATTAGCCAGGTCAATTTGTTTGATCAACCCAATTGCATTGACCACCGCATCCGGTCTATATTCTTCCAACACCCTTTGTATACTAGACGTATCTAGCACATTAATATTATCGAAGCAGTTATTCTGATGAAATAGGTTATGACTGTCATACTGATTTAATGAGCCATGAAGGGTTACCTTCACCTCGTGCCCATGTTGCAGGCTTTTTAGCAACTGATGGCCCAGCATTCCGCTACCACCCAGAATCAGGATTCGCATATACCTTCCTGACTAACTTCCTGCATCAGAGCCTCAAGCTGATGAATGAGGCGTTCCTTATTGAAATGTTCTTTAGAATACTCCAGCGCAGCCTTCCCCATTTTTTTTCTTTTTTCTTCGCCGAATTCATACATCTCATGAACCGCATCAGCCAGGGCCTTGTCATCAGCTGCCGGCACAGAAATGCCACAGCCTGACTCCGATACTATCCGCCCGCCCTCACCATTCAGCGCAACAATCAGCGGTTTTGCACATGCCATATAGGACTGCACTTTAGCAGGTATCGTGTAGGAAAATATTTCTTCATCGTTTAGCGTGGCTAGCAACACGTCGGCATTGGAAAAATATTTTGGCATATCCTCTGCATGCTTGCGCCCTGTAAATATTACCCTATCTACCAGACTCAGGCGTTTAACCTCATCCTCCATCCACCGGCGTCTACGACCATCTCCGATCATAATCCAGTATACGTCTTTATTTTCACACAGCCTTGCCGCTGCATTAACGATGGTTTCCAGTGACTGGGCTGCGCCCATATTGCCTGCAAACATAATCTTGAATCCTTTCGGCAAGTTTATTCCCGATGCTGGCGGATCTATTGGTTGATAAAAGTCTTCTGCCCAGTTGGGGAAATAGCTGATGCGATGCTCGGGCGCACCGGATTGTACTGCGGGTTTTACAAATGCCGCAGACTGTACCAGGACATGGT
>JBFFRZ010000350.1:0-1521 GCA_041572715.1 Gammaproteobacteria bacterium | reverse complement strand
CCTCGTTGATCACTTTCGGCCCGGTCACGTATTCACCGTATTCGGCATTGTTGGATATTGAGTAGTTCATGTTGGCAATGCCGCCCTCAAACATCAGATCAACAATCAATTTCAGTTCATGCAGGCATTCAAAATACGCCATTTCCGGTGCATAGCCTGCCTCCACCAGCGTTTCAAACCCGGCCTTGACCAGCTCGACCGCACCGCCGCACAACACTGCCTGCTCACCAAAAAGGTCTGTCTCGGTCTCATCTTTGAAGGTGGTTTCGATAATCGCAGTACGCCCGCCGCCAACACCTGAAGCATATGACAGCGCTACATTTTTGGCATTGCCGGAGGCATCCTGAAAAATAGCAATCAGGTCCGGCACGCCGGCGCCACGAACAAATTCGTTACGAACCGTATGGCCCGGTGCTTTAGGGGCAATCATGATGACATCCAGGTCTGCACGCGGTACGACCTGGTTGTAATGGATACTGAAGCCATGTGCAAAAGCCAACGTTGCGCCCTGCTTGATGTTTGGTTCAATATCTTCCTTGTATAACTTCGACTGGAATTCATCCGGTGTCAGGATCATCACCAGATCAGCTCCTTTTACGGCATCGGGAGTATTCGAGACTTTAAGGCCCGCAGCCTCCGCCTTGGCAGCCGATGAAGAACCTTCACGCAAGGCGACAGTCACATCGACCCCCGAGTCCTTGAGGTTGTTCGCATGCGCATGGCCCTGTGAACCATAACCCACAATCGTGACTTTCATGCCCTGGATAATGGACAGATCGGTATCCTTGTCGTAATAAATATTCATCTTGTTCCTCGAATTTGAAAAAATTCCAAATAGTTTTTAGTGGTGTAACCGTGAATTACAGTGTTAGCGCCTTATCGCCGCGGGCAATGCCAGTGACGCCGGAACGCACCACTTCAATCAAACACTTTTTGTCCAGGGCTTCAATAAAGGCATCCAGTTTCTGCACAGTACCGGTTACTTCTATCGTGTAGGTTTTATCGGACACATCCAGCACGCGGGCACGGAAAATATCAGTCAG
This sequence comes from Gammaproteobacteria bacterium, assembly GCA_041572715.1. Classification (GTDB taxonomy): domain Bacteria; phylum Pseudomonadota; class Gammaproteobacteria; order JAJDYQ01; family JAJDYQ01; genus JAJDYQ01. Next base: position 478 of record JBFFRZ010000350.1, on the reverse strand, counting down.
CCGCATCACTTCATCACATGCCGGCCCGGTAGCAGCCTTTACCTTGATCAACATCATCTCGCGCTCGATATGTGAGCCTTCGGTTAGGTCGATCAGTTTAACCACCTCCACCAGTTTATTCAGCTGCTTGGTAATCTGCTCAATGATTTCATCTGTGCCGGTGGTGACAATGGTCATGCGCGAAAGCGATGGGTCATCCGTGGCTGCCACGGACAATGATTCAATATTGTACCCACGTGCAGAAAACAGGCCGGCCACCCTGGAAAGCGCCCCAGCTTCGTTCTCCAGCAGTACAGAAATTATGTGTCGCATGTATGCCCCAGGTTCCTCAGTTATACCAGTATCATTTCGTTCTGACCGCCGCCAGCGGGAATCATTGGATAAACGTTCTCCTTCGGGTCGGTCTTGAAGTCCATAAACACCAGTCGATCCTTCATCCCCATGGCTTCTTTCAAAGCATCAACCACATCACCCGGCT
>JBFFRZ010000349.1:0-1545 GCA_041572715.1 Gammaproteobacteria bacterium | reverse complement strand
CCTGTTGATTGCCTATCTGAATATTGATGAGGTGATCCGCATCGTCAGAACCGAGGATGAGCCGAAGCCCGTATTGATGAAGCGCTTTAGTTTGACCGGGCTGCAGGCGGATTACATTCTCGATACCAAGTTGCGGCAGCTGGCCCGACTGGAAGAGATGAAGATCAGGGAGGAACAGAAGGAACTGCTTGAAGAGCAGGGGTACCTGAACAAAACACTGGGTTCAAGTGCCCGACTGAAAACGCTGATTCGTAAAGAAATTACCGCTGATGCGGAATTGTATGGCGATGAACGGCGGTCACCCATTGTGGAACGCGCCGCCGCGCAGGCCATGCATGAGACGGCACTGATTCCTACCGAGCCCGTGACCGTGGTGTTGTCACAAAAAGGCTGGGTGCGGGCTGCCAGGGGGCATGACATCGATCCGGCAACGTTGAGTTACAAGGCGGGTGATGGTTTTCAGAGTGCCGCGCAGGGAAGAACCAACCAGGTCGCCGTATTCCTGGATTCGACCGGCAGGGCCTATAACGTGACTACGCATAACCTGCCATCGGCCAGGGGCCAGGGCGAACCGTTGTCCGGGCGGCTGACTCCTCCGGATGGCGCGATCTTTGTCGGCGTGATGATGGGACAGCCCGACGATTATTACCTGCTGAGTACCGATGGGGGCTATGGTTTTGCCTGCAAGCTGGAAGACATGATGACCCGCAACAAGAAAGGCAAGGTGGTGCTGAATGTACCCAAGGGCGCACGAGTATTGCCACCGGTCAGGGTGCGCAGTCTGGATGACGACTGGATCGTGGCCATCACCAGTGCCGGTTATATGCTGGTTACCGCGTTGAATGAGTTACCCGTGTTGTCCAGGGGAAAGGGCAACAAGATCATCAATGTGCCCACAGCCAAGTTCAAGGCCCGCGAGGAATACGTCAGCTCGATTTCCCTCGTACAGGATGGTGAAAAAGTCACTATTTATGCCGGCAAGAAACACAAGACCATGAAGGGTGCAGAGGTAGATGAATATGCCGCGGAGCGGGGGCGCCGAGGCTGGAAGTTGCCTCGTGGCTACCAGGCGGTTGATCGGGTTGAGGTGATGGAGTAACGGTATCCATCACATTAGCGGGTGATGATGGACATTGGAAAGCGTCATCTGTGCTTGTTTATTAGCGCCTGAAATTTTTAGTTTCCACTTTTACTCCAGTGAAGAAGATTTTTCGCGCTTTCAGCACTTCATGTTTTTATTGGTTTCTTTCATAAGCGCGAGTCCATTTTCTTTATTCGGGTAAAGAAAATGGACGAAAAGAAAGCCCGCCCAATGACTCGCCCGCTTCGCGGATACACTCACCGTTCATTCAGGCAACGGGCCAGAAAAACGGAACGTCCTGTTCCGATTTTCCTAAAATCGACGTCCATGTCGATTTTGCCCTGCCTTCATATCGCGGCTCGTCGAGTCATCAAGGGTTAATTACTTCGATAACGTGTCTGCTGAGTCATGCGACTGTACGCTGCCGAGAAGCGCAATAAAATCCGGATTCAAGCGAGCACTGT
>JBFFRZ010000348.1:0-1625 GCA_041572715.1 Gammaproteobacteria bacterium | reverse complement strand
TAACTTCACTGATTTTCAGGCGAGGCGTTTGCAGGCACGCTGGCGCAATCCCGAAACCGGCAAACCCGAGCTGTTGCATACCATCAATGGGTCAGGACTTGCGGTAGGTCGGGCGCTGGTCGCCGTGATGGAGAATTACCAGAACCAGGATGGATCAGTCACCGTGCCCGAGGTGCTGAGACCCTATATGGGCGGGGCAGAGCAGATTATTGCACCGACATAATCATTAATAATACAAATAGCACCACCACACCCAGCACGAATACCACGGTAGACCAGTCGCCTTTTTCGGCCTTGGGACTGTTGGTGGACCAGTGCTTGTATGCCGGCCACATGGCAAACAACATCATTGTGATGGCAATGCCAAACAGGATTTTCATCCACAATTCCATAATCACTCCTTGAGTGTCGTTGTGACAGACAGAGCATACTCCTGATTCACGGACATAAAAAAGCCCCGGTTCAACCGGGGCTTTTGTGTGCGCCTGATGTCTATCAGTTAGTCATTATTGCCTGCAAATGCCATGAGCAGGTTCAACAGGTGAATAAAGATGTTGAAGATGCTCAGGTACAGACCGTAGGTTGCCATGATGTAGTTGGTCTCTCCGCCGTGGATGATCCTGCTGGTATCAAACAGGATAAAACCGCTCATCAACAGTATTACGCCAGCCGAGATTGCCAGTGACAGGGCGGGCAGTGCGAAGAACAGGTTAGCCAGGATCGCAACCAGTACCGTCATCATGCCGGCCATTAGAAAACCGCCCATGAAGGTGAAGTTCTTGCGAGATACCAGAGCGTAACCGGAGAGGCCCAGGAAGATTGCCGCAGTACCACCAAAAGCGGTTGCGATGACCTGAGGACCTTTCGGCACCATCATGTACAACTGAAGTATGGCACCGAGGCCAAAGCCCAGCATGCCAGTGACCAGGAAGATGACACCGATTCCGGCGGCTGAATTAGCGGTACGTGGCAGGACAAACATGCCGAGCACCATGCCTCCGATCAGGGCCACATAGTAAGTCCAGACCGGTACCGCAAGAAAGAGCGAAACCATTGCCATTACGGCGCTGAAGGCCAGCGTAGCAGATAGCAGCATATAGGTATTTTTCAATACCTTATTTGTGGAAATAATCGATTCCTGCGAACGAGCAACTGCTTGATCGAATTGTTGCATTGTTATCTAACTCCTCAAAATATAATCAAAAATTCTGTTCACTGTAGACCCCATGGGGTCCTCATAGTTCCGAGCTTAACACCACAGGCCGTGGACTTAAACCCGAACTTTTTCACCTGATCCGCAAACCACAATATGGTATCTGAATGTTCCCTTTTCAAGCCTTTATTGCTGTGGTTTTCCAGTGAGTTATCCGGTATTCTTGCGCGCCTTGTGATGCGGCTGTCTGCGTGTCGCGAATCGGGCGGCGGTCTGAGCAGCGTTGATTATCAAAGGCAGCAACTTCAGGCTATGAAAAATCAAGTTTTTCGGAGAGCTGGCTGAGTGGGTGACGAAGAACCGAAATGACTAAATGTCATTTCGCAGTCTGAGGAACGCGAGGCATGGACGCCGAGCTGGGGGCGTCACAGGGATGTATACTAGCAGCAAGGTAAAATCAGGAATTCATTGG
>JBFFRZ010000347.1:0-1640 GCA_041572715.1 Gammaproteobacteria bacterium | reverse complement strand
TCTGTTATTGCGTCATCAGTCAGGCGAAGACCTGCAGGAGCTGTGTGACTGGTGGACCGAGTTCCAGGAGCTGGATGAATCGAAGAAGGTTACCGCTACCCAGGCAAGCGATCGTAATCGGCGCCCGCGTAAACGCCCGCGACGCAAAAAGCCTTCACAGTCCGACGTTCACACGGGCTGATTGGCGGACCAGATGTCAGTGCAAGTGTATATCGGCCTTGGCAGTAACCTGGATAATCCTGAAACGCACATTTACACGGCGCTGGCAGAATTGCATTCTCTCGCATTAGACGGGGTTGTCGTAAGCTCACCGTTGTATGTAACCAGCCCGGTCGGTCCACGGGGTCAACCAGACTATGTGAATGCAGTGGCCGGTTTTAATACCGGACTGGGTGCACAGGAACTTCTTGATGAGATACTTGATATCGAACAGAAACACGGTAGGCAGCGCACCGGCAATCAGTGGGGCCCAAGAACACTCGACCTCGATCTTTTGCTCTACGGTGAGAATGTTATACAGACCGAGGTGTTGACTGTGCCGCATCCGCGTATTCGGGAGCGGGCATTTGTTCTGAAGCCATTAGTCGATATTGCGCCGGGGCTGCAAATACCAGGGCAGGGGGATGTGCAGGATTTGCTGGGAGGCTGTGATCAATCGGGAATCAAGAGACAGGTAACAGATGCCGAATAAACCCGGATATATAGCGATCGAAGGTCCCATTGGTGCCGGCAAGACCTCACTGGCAAGACGCCTTGCCGAGACTTTTGAATCCGACCTGCTGCTCGAGGGTGCCAGCGAAAATCCGTTCCTGAAAGATTTTTATACCGACCCCAGGAATGCGGCGCTGCCAACCCAGTTGTTCTTTTTGTTTCAGCGTGCACAGCAAATTCGCGAGCTGCAGCAAAGCGATATGTTTTCACCGGTACGGATAGCGGATTTTCTGTTTGATAAAGACCGGTTGTTTGCCGAACTTACACTTACTGAACACGAACTGGATCTGTACAGCAAGGTTTACGAGAGCCTTTCGATTGAAGTTCCGGTTCCGGACCTGGTGATTTACCTGCAAGCTCCGGTCGAGGTGCTGATGGAACGCATAGCCCGACGTGGAATCGGTTTTGAGCAGTCAATGGGGCCGACGTACCTTGGTCGTCTGGCCGAAGCCTACACCCGTTTTTTTCACGGCTATAATCAGTCCGCGCTACTGATCGTTAATGCAAGACATATTGATTGGGTCCATAATGAGGATGACTATGAGTTGCTGGTAAAGAAAATCACCAGTATTACTCATGGCAGACACTTTTTTAACCCTGGGGTAACAGCATTTTGAGTACGCACGGAAAAAAGCGCGCACTAACGCTGACTGACCTGCGTGACATGAAGCAGGGCGGGCAGAAGATCGTATGCCTGACTGCTTACGATGCAACCTTTGCCGCAACCATCGAAAAGGCCGGTGTGGATATTATACTGGTAGGTGATTCTCTCGGTATGGTGATACAGGGGCATGACAGTACCCTGCCGGTCACTATGGATGATATTGTCTACCACCTGCGTTGTGTCACCCGGGCCAGTATGTCCGCTTTCATTATTGGTGACATGCCATTTATGAGTTACGCCACTGTAGACCAGGCAATTCAAAATG
>JBFFRZ010000346.1:0-1653 GCA_041572715.1 Gammaproteobacteria bacterium | reverse complement strand
TAACAACAATGCCGGCCAGGCCAAACAGGCCAAACAGCGACAGAATAGTCAGATTGATGCCGGTCAACCAGTGTCCCAGCACGGCGCCAACGACGGCAAAGGGAATGATTGCCATGACGACCAGGGGCCAGCCATAGGAGGAAAAAATCCAGGCCAGGATCAAGTAAATGAGCGCCAGTGCATACAATGAGCCGACTTTCATTTCACCGATGGTTTCTTCCTGGTCAGCCGCCTTGCCGGTAGCGGCATAGGATACGTTATGTCGCGCAGCAATCGTTGGTAGTACCTGGTTAAGAAGCTGCTGCGTTATTTCATGGGTATTGCCCTGCGTCTCATCCACGTCAGCGGTGACTTCAACCGCAAGACGTCCATCTTCATGGCGCAGGATCTCAAAGCCTCGCTGGTGCCTGAAATCAACCAGTGAGCTCAAGGCGGCCTGTTCGCCGCTCGGTAATATGATTGGCAGGGATTCCAGAATGGTAAAACCATTGCGCTGCTCGTCGGATAGAATTGTTCTGACTTCGATTTCGTCAAATCCGTCCTGAAAGATTTGCACTATGTAGCCATCATAGGCCGCCCGCAACTGACGACCGATTTCCTGTGTGGTGATGCCCAGTGATTCGCCCTGCGGGGACAGGGTATAAACCAGCTGGGTCTGACCATAGGGCATGTCATCTTCCACGCCATAGACGGCAGGTGTGTTGCGCAGTACTTCAGCAAGCTCTTCCGCGGCCAGCTTCAGTTGCGGCGCAGATTGCCCGCTTAGCTGGAGGCTTAAATCACGCCCTCCCGGACCGGCCTGGCGACTGGTAATAAGCAGGTTTTCCAGCGCTGGTGGTTCGGATAACCGTTCACGCAGCATTTTGATAAACACCGGGTTACGAATGTCACGCGTATCAGATTCACTCAGCTCAATCAGGACGCCGGCATAACGATCGCCTTTCTGTGCGCTGCCTCCATGACTGGAGAGGTTCTCACCCAGGCGGCTGGAATAGAGCTGTATCAATCCCGGATATTCCCCATCGATATCATCCAGGGCCTGCTCCATGCTGGCGAGATAATTACTGACGACATGCCGCGGTGTCCCTGCCGTAAACTGGATATTGGCCGAGATCAGGCTGGATTCTGTGGTTGGTATAAACGTAAAAGGAATCCGCTTGCCGGCCATCAGGCCAACCGTCAGGATCGTCACTGAGAAGGCGATCATCAGTGTATACCAGGGGTGTGCAATGGACGCCGCAACCCAGCCGCGAAAACGATGATTACGAAAGTCGTCAAACCAGCGTTCAACTTTCAACCTGCTTTTTGACACCTCCTTTTCCTTGTGCAGGCGTTCGAATGAATGTCGCAGGTGGCCCGGCAGCACCAGGAAGCTTTCGATGAGTGAGGCGATGATGACGCAGATTACGACCAGTGGAATGGCGAACAGCCATTTACCGATGGTGCCGCCCAGTAGCATTAGTGGTACGAAGGCCGAGATCGTGGTTAATGATGATGCCATGACGGGGGCAAACATGCGCCATGCACCACCTTCTGCAGCGGACAGGGGCCCCTCGCCTAACTGGTAATGGGTCATGGCATCCTCGCCGACGACAATGGCATCATCAACGATGATACCCAGTGCCATGATAAGACCGAACAGGCTGACCATGT
>JBFFRZ010000345.1:0-1684 GCA_041572715.1 Gammaproteobacteria bacterium | reverse complement strand
GGAGCATATCATCGACATGGCTCGCGTCGATGAATTATCTCATCAGGCAAAAAGGCTGGATTTTGATGAGAAGTTTTCCATCTCGAATATTGCCATTCTGCTCAGATGGTTGGAGATTAATAGTTAAACTCAGCGAGGGGAATGTGATCTATGCAGCTGACACAGTTATTCCCATTTACAGGAATATAGCGAAATACACATGAATGTTTAGCAAAGCTTTGATGAACAGAAGTTACCAAATCTGTGCGCATTTCTTTCCATAAGTCGAACAGGCCCATGCTCAATGATGATCGCTGAGGAGGTAATAAAAACCATTGAATTGAATCAGTCTGTTTCTGGGTAAAACCTGAATATATTGAATTCCACTGCCCACAGCTGTTTGATCGAGATGATTGTTTGGAACCTGGTCATTAGCGCCTGACTAGTAAAGATTCTAACTTATTGTATTTTATGAAATATCGGTCACGGGTTGGAGAAAGAATCTGACGTGTTCAATAGTTGAACATAACTAGCGGCTCAGGCATTATCCATGCTGCCCATCTGGGTTTTAAGGCCTATGCGATCTCATGCTGTGCTTCATTGCATGCGCGGTACGGCGGTAGCGTGCCCGCATCGTCATTCCCGCGAACGCGGGAATCCAGTACCCTTGGCTATGAAAAGTAACTTGAACGAAACCAGGAACAATGACAACTAATAAACCCGCCATGCATACCCGAAAAAGAATCCTTGTAACAGGCGGAGCCGGGTTTGTCGGCTCACACTTGTGTCAGCGACTGCTGGATGCTGGCAACGACGTGTTGTGTGTGGATAACTTCTTTACCGGCACCAAGGACAATATTCTGCCGTTGCTCGATAATCCGCATTTCGAGCTGATGCGTCATGACGTGACCTTTCCGTTATTTGTCGAGGTCGATGAAATCTATAACCTGGCCTGTCCGGCATCGCCTATCCATTACCAGCATGATCCGGTGCAGACCACCAAGACCAGCGTACACGGCGCAATCAATATGTTGGGCCTGGCCAAGCGGGTGCGGGCGAAAATTATGCAAGCCTCTACCAGTGAGGTCTATGGCGACCCCAAGGTTCATCCACAAACCGAGGACTACTGGGGACATGTCAATCCGATCGGTATCCGGTCCTGCTACGATGAGGGCAAGCGTTGCGCCGAGACCCTGTTTTTTGATTACCGGCGCCAGCATGGGTTGAACATCAAGGTAGCTCGAATCTTCAATACCTATGGGCCGAACATGCACCCCAATGATGGTCGGGTGGTCTCCAACTTCATTATGCAGGCGCTGCAAGACAAGCCCATTACCATATATGGCGATGGATCGCAGAGTCGCTCTTTTTGTTACATCGATGACTTGATTGAGGCCTTCATTCGGCTGATGGATACACCGGATGACTTTACCGGCCCGGTGAATACCGGTAACCCGAATGAGTTCACGATCAAAGAACTGGCCGAGCGGGTGATCGAACTGACCGGCTCCAGATCTGAACTGGATTACCAGCCTTTACCTAGTGATGACCCTCTGCAAAGGCAACCGGACATAACGCTGGCGAAAAAAGAACTGGGCTGGGAGCCGAAAGTACAACTGGAAGAAGGACTGAAAAAAACCCTTCCTTATTTGGAATCACTGTTGAGCCGGGGGTTGGCTTGAAGCCTCCAGCTAAAATCAATGGT
>JBFFRZ010000344.1:0-1691 GCA_041572715.1 Gammaproteobacteria bacterium | reverse complement strand
GCATGATGCGAAATGGCATAGATGGCTTGTCGGATGATGTTCGTGAAAAGTTACCGCAACAGTATGACTTTTCTGAGTCGTCTTACACGCGGATGTTGCAGAGTATGTTTGGTGATTCGCAAGACACTGCGCATGGGCCGAGTTCCGGTTTTCAGCGATTTCTCGAAGTGCAATTGACCTGGGATGAAGTCATGGCAGAGTCAGCAGCAAAATACCTGGCAGAAAACCGGCAGAGCAGGTTGCTGGTTCTTGCAGGTCGCGGCCACGTGCATCCCGGAGCTATACCGACTAGATTGCAAAGGCGTACCGGCCTCAGCGGCTTGTCGCTACTCAATTTCAACCCAACTACGCCGTTTAATCATGCAGACTACCTCGTGCTGGGATCGAAGGAGGAATTGCCACCAGTCGGATCACTGGGTATTTCGGTAACCGACCGTGGCGATATGGTTTATGTTTCTGAACTTGTCCAGGAAAGTCGGGCCATGATCGCAGGGTTGGAGGAAGGAGATCGAATTCTCGCGATCAACGATACTGTGGTTGAGTCATTATCTGACATGAAATACGAGTTGATGGACAGGGTGCCAGGAGAAGAGGTAGTGCTGTTGTTGTTGAGGCGGCCGGAAACTGATGATGAGAAGGCGATCCGTGTTCGCATGAAACTGATTGAATAACCCTGCTACCGTACAACTTCGGCTTACCAGGGGAGGATTGTCCCGTCAAAAGACCAGAATTTGCCGCTGTCAGCTGCGGTCAGTGAATCCAGTATCTGCAGCATTCTTGAGGCACTGTAATCTGGTGTGAATAGCTGGTCTGCGGGAACATTGCGCTGAAAAGGTCGAGACAGCTCGGTGTCTGTTGTGCCCGGGTGCAGTGCGGCTACGGCCATATTGGGTAAGCTGCGGCGCCATTCTATTGACAAGGTTTTGATGCCCATGTTCAGGGCCGCCTTGGAGGCGCGATAACTGTACCATCCCCCTAGATAGTTCTCCTCGATACTACCAACACGGGCAGATACAGAGGCAAAAATTCCCGGCCGATTGTGCCTGAATTTATCATGCGTGTATTTGGCGAGTAGTAGATGCGACAGCGAATTAATCTGCATGTTGCGAAGATAGAACTCAGCGTCCAGTCGTTTGATTGATTTCTCAGGTCCATGCTGGCGATCGTGCAGTATGCCTACTGCGTTTATAAGCCAGTCGATTTCATTGAATTGACTTGTCCAGGACACTATTGAGTCTTCGCGGGTGAGGTCGAGAGGGTGGCACACGACCTTCTCGTCGGACCAGTCAGATGGATGCTGGTAATAAGTCGTATAAACCCTTTCCACGGAGTGGCGGCCTGCCAGCTGTCGAACGAATGCGCTGCCTATGCCACCAGACCCACCAACTACGGCTATTTTCATGGCTGCTCCTGATTATTTCGACCGAGCATACATTTTATTGGACAGCCATGCAATAAACTTAGACAAAATATTGACAAATAGGCTATCAAGCTACAAACTATGAACATTATTTAGCGTTGAATGGAACTTTATGCAGGAGGCCTGTCAAATCTACCAGTGGGTGTTGAACGTATGGAATGTGGAATCATTCCCACATAGACAGTTACCAGGAGTAATTGAATCGGTTGGGTTGCCTATATTTGACCTTGCTTGCTAATCCCTTAAGCGCTTGGACAAAATATGGACGATC
>JBFFRZ010000343.1:0-1762 GCA_041572715.1 Gammaproteobacteria bacterium | reverse complement strand
TACCGTTCGGGAATCTATTGTTCCAGTGAACAACAGATCAACCAGGCTTCCTCATCAATGAGACGTTACCAGCAGGAACTGGATTCTGCAGGCCTCGGAAAAATTACTACCGAGATTTTACCGATGCCCGATTTTTACTATGCAGAAGATTACCATCAGCAATACCTGGCGAAAAATCCGGGTGGATACTGTGGATTGGGTGGAACGGGCGTAGCTTGTCCAGAGGGTCTAACAGACTGAATATAAAAGAAATATCAACTAATCTGCTCATTTGGACATAAAGGGTTTGCCTAATGTTTTTTCTTAAGCTATAAAGGCGCGCTTTGTAGGACAGAGGATAGATAATATGTCATCACTTGATGATATCGAGTTACCGAAAAACTATAAGCCGACACTAAAAGAAAAATATATGAATGATCGGCAACTCGCGTACTTCCGCCGCAAGTTGCTGGACTGGCGCGCAGAGCTGATGGTGGAGTCACAGGATACAATCGACCATTTGCGCGACCTGAGTAATCAGGATGTTGGAGATGAAGTTGATCGCGCCAGCCGCGAGAGTGACCATACCCTGGAGTTACGTACACGTGACCGTTATCGAAAGCTTCAGGCAAAAATCGACGCAGCGCTGAAACGTATTGAAGATGGTTCATACGGTTACTGCGATGACACCGGCGAAGAAATCGGTCTTAAACGGCTTGATGCGCGTCCGGTTGCTACGTTGACCCTTGAGGCCCAGGAGCGACGCGAATCAAAAGAAAAGCATACCGCGGACGACCGCTAGATAGCCTGATTCAGCCTGTTCATAATTTACTCCGCAAGCAGTTCTATCCAGTGTTTGACCGGCAGGTCAGTTTTACCGGCCAGATGATGTAAACAACCAATATTGGCAGTGATCAGTGCCGCCGGGCTGTTTTCAGTCAGATTTCTCACTTTATCGTTTCCCAGCTTGTTGGCTATGGCTGGGTTGAGCAGGCTGTAGCTTCCTGCAGAACCGCAGCACAGGTGGCTATCCTTCACCGGCACTCTCTCGATGCCGACATTATCAAGTATTTTCTCAACTATCCCGGGTAGTTTCTGCCCGTGTTGCAGGGTGCATGGCGGGTGGTAGGCTACAGTCTGTGCATGGTTTCTTTTCAGTTGGGACAGATCCTCATTGCTTAACAGCTCTGCGATATCGCATGTGAGCTCACTAACACGCCTGGCCTTGTCGCTATATTCACCGTCATGAGCCAGTAGGTGTCCGTATTCCTTGATATGGGCACCACAGCCACTCGCTGTTGATACAATCGCTTCGATACCCTGTTCTACCTCGGGCCACCATGCATCGATGCGCGCCCGTATAAAATCAAGAGCCTGTGCAGGTGCAGATGTATGATGATGCAGCGCCCCGCAACAGGCTGTTGGTTGTTCTATGATGGTTTCAATCCCGAGCCTTGCGAATACGGATGCCGCAGCGTGATTGATGCCGGGTGACAGAGATGGTTGCACGCATCCTTCCAGCAACAATACCTTGCGGCTACTGCTTGTCCGCGGATAGCCATTTACCCGGACGCGGGCTGGTATCATTTTCTTCAGGCTGGTCGGCATCAGGGGTCTAACGATCTGACCCAGCGCCAGTATGACCCTGAAGCGGGCGGGGTATGCCAGTGTCTCCCTGATCACCCAGCGTCTGAAGCTGTCCCATGCTGGTCGTCCAGTCGTCTGCTCGATCAGACTGCGGCCAATGTCGAGTAACTGATGGTATTCAACACCTGAAGGGCAT
>JBFFRZ010000342.1:0-1777 GCA_041572715.1 Gammaproteobacteria bacterium | reverse complement strand
TTAGGTCCGGTAACACAATGTCAGCCATCTCGGCTAGCTCTGTCATCACAATCTCAATGACCACATTGTAGGTTTTTTTCAATGATTCAAACTGCGCCTTTGTATCAGATGAGGAAAACGGCCGGTTAGTCGCGTAAAAAATCTGCATCTCCGGCTCGTATTTCATGCCAAAGTCTTTTGGATTATTCATTGTTAACGCAACCTGTTGCGCTACATTGTGCGTAGCATGGGGAAAAAACACACTTTCCTGCAAGTCGATGCGTTTTGGTGGATATTCGGCCTTGGATGGTTCAAAGTATTTAGGCTTCTTATAAACGCTGTGCAGGTTAATTCCACCAACCGCATCAATATTTCCCAACAGCATCTGGATTACCAGCCCGCTACGCCAGTTCTGAGTACCAAATTCCTTAGCTGCCATACCGCGGAAAGTATGAAGAGCTACTGGCCGATAACGCAACTTGTGCCCGTCTTTCACAACCGTGGCGCCAATTTGTGCTGCATCCACGAGCTCTTTAGTCAATCGTACAACTGTTTCTGCGGATACACCGCTGGTATCCTCAACATATTCAGGTGTAACGTCAGCAATGCTGTCAGCCAATAATTTGAACGCGGTATTTGCTTTCTTGCCATGAACCTCAAATTCCCCGTTTAATGTGGGCTTGACGCCTTCCGCATAGGCCTTTGCACTATTGCTGACGCTGTCCCAGACCATGAGGTTGCCCTTATCGTCGCGAATAAACTCTCCGTTACCGCCAACAAGGTTAGGTGCATTGGTGTATGTAACCAGGAAATCTTCATCATAGTGGCCCTGCTCAATCATCAACCGTGCCATGCCTAATATGAGCACGATATCCTTGCCCGGTCTGATCGGTATCCACTCGTTTGCTTTGGCTGCACAGTGAGACTGACGAGGTTCAATAACTATGACTTTCATGCCCCGCTCCTGCCCATCTACTGTTGCATGATCAAGCCAGCGTGAAAACTGTTCACCCTCGTAATAGTTAGCGCCAAAATTCAGCAACAAGTTGCAATGTTCAAGGTCGGGCAGAAAACCATGATAGCCCCAGGTAATCTCGTCAGCGACGTGCCTTGCAGCTTCGCAGGTTGTAGTACGGTGGACAAGGTTCTTGGTACCGAAGGCCTTGGCAAATGCCTTGGGAAATTTATCTCCGATCAGGTACTTACCGTGCCCATGCTGCCAGATGAGCTTGTTGGGATCTTCGGCCTTGATCTTTTTCAGGCGTCCGGTAATTTCATCGAAGGCCTCCTCCCAGCTGATTTCGACCCACTTTGGATCTTCATTCAGGCCTTTATTTGGGTTAGTCCGCTTAAGAGGCTTTTTCACACGATAGGGATTATAAGTATTGAATATACCGGAGACCCCCTTGGGACAGATTCCGACATTATAATAAGGGGCACGCTCCTTGTCCGGATATATGGTCGTCATAACATCGTTTTCCATTTTGACTTCGATACCACAGAAGTTCACGCAGTGACAGCAGGTGGATTTAACATATCGGGTTTCAACGCCCTTGCCCTGTTTCATCGGTTCCGCGGCCTTCGCCTGCTTTGCGCTGGCAGCGATGGCAGAGAATGGGACACCTACCCGCGCTACCGCACTGATACCCCCGGATACTTTGAGAAAGTCTCTACGTGTGATTTTCATAGCACAAATCCTTTATCAGTCCTGGCAGAACCGCCAACCCAGTTTTTATAAAAGGCACCAACTTTGTGATGCCGCGACATGCTTGTTTTGAAATCCAGGTTCATTTCTTTG
>JBFFRZ010000341.1:0-1784 GCA_041572715.1 Gammaproteobacteria bacterium | reverse complement strand
GACATGGCAGGTAGCGCAGGATACCCTGCCATTTGCACTCAAGCGCGGGTCAAAAAACAGTTGCTGCCCTAACTCGGCTGCTACGGGGTTATCTGCAAAGCGATTGCCGGGGTCGTCAGGCAATTGCGGCAGATTGCCAATCCATTGCAGCCTCAGCAATGCGAGTTCCGCATCACTCCAGCGGGTAGCAGTCAAGGCGGGGTTGGCAGAGGCAAGCAGGTAGATCATTACTACTGCGCCGATGCGCCTGATGGATTTAGATCGCATTAAATAGGTCAGCTCACCTGTGAGTTAAAACGGTATCTACTCAATTCGGCTCTATAGCTTGAATTTGAACATGACTTTTTCATTCATGCCCGATGCCGTGATATCAAACCAGACTTCCCATTCACCGGTCATGCTGAATTTGAGACCCTTGACTATGTACGTACCGCCACCGGTGGGGCTGGTTTCTGGCTCGGTCGGCAGGCCGTGCCGGTGTGCTGGCATGCCGCCGTAGACGGTGATAATGGCACCCTCGACCGGCTTGCCGTCAAGGGTGCTGATTTTAAGGGTCCACCAGTGCATGCTGTTCAGCGGTAATGGCTCTACGCTGCTCTGGTAAGTTACCCTGAACTGCTTGCCTTGATAGGTGTTGGGTGTGTTTTGCGTGTTCTGGGCATGCGCGGCGAATACGCTGAACAGTATCAGCGTAAGGATAAAAAAGAATGTTGCAGGAGTGAATCTTATGTCACGTGGCATCGTTGAATTTCCTTATTCAAAGTGGACGTCACTCCATACCAGGGCATAGGTCGATTCATCAACATGTGCCTTGTTGTCAGTGATGATGATTTTCGCATTGCAGAATTCTATATGCTGGTTGATCGGTGATTGATAAATCAGCCTGCGAAAAGTCGGGTAATCAGTGTGTTCGAAAACAGCCTCGTGGTATTGCAGGAATTCATGCAAATACGGCAGACTGAATTCCCAGCGTGCGGTATCGATACGAAAGTTCAGCTGCTGGCTCAATCTGCTGATTAAAGCGGCGTCCCTGGTCGCTACCTGCTGAAAAAACGAGATCAATACTTCCTGCTCAGTCTTCATGAAAAAATCATATCTCAAAGTCCGGGCCAAGGGTAATGCAATACTCGAGAGCGGTATCATTTTCTCGTGCTGTCACAGGTAGCCTGCTTGCGCCCCTATATCCATATCTGAATAATAACGGGGTTAGTTACGGAGTATTTGATGCAAACCAGATTTACCCTGGAACAGCTCAGGGACCCGGCCATGGCAAGGTCCGAGGGGATTTTGAAGCGGTGCCTGCAGTGTGCTTACTGCCTGCCAAACTGCCCGACGCACCAGTTGCTTGATGATGAAAAAGATAGCCCCAAGGGTCGGGTCAGACTGATTAAAGACATGCTGGAGCAAGGTGGCGTGCCGGATGATGACACCGTGCTGCATATTGATCGCTGCCTGTCCTGCCTGGCCTGTCTTTCCAGTTGTCCTTCCTTTGTCAATTACATGCACCTGGTCGATCATGCCAGGGAATATATTGAGGAGAATTACCAACGTCCGTTTCAGGAGAGAATCGCCAGGTGGGCACTGGCAAAGGTATTACCTTACCCCGGCAGATTTCGCCTGGCCGTCTGCTCTGCCAGGCTGGCGAGACCAATGGCGAAATTAATGCCTGGCCCATTTCGCCGTATGCTTGAAATGGCACCACCGAGTCTTCCGCCCTTCGGTACCCGCGACTCACCGCAGGTATTTCCAGCTGAAGGTCAGCGCGAACGCCGGGTCGCGCTGCT
>JBFFRZ010000340.1:0-1857 GCA_041572715.1 Gammaproteobacteria bacterium | reverse complement strand
GAATGCATTACGCGACTGGGGGCATGCCAAAGACTATGTTCGTATGCAATGGATGATGTTGCAGCAAGATGAGCCCCAGGACTTTGTGATTGCGACCGGGCAGCAAATCTCTGTGCGTGACTTCATCAGGATGTCTGCAGCAGAGTTGGGCCTAACTTTAAAATTTGAGGGTGAAGGCCTTGATGAGAAGGGAATAGTAGATTCAATCGAGGGAGATAAGGCGCCGGCTTTAAAAGTAGGGGATGTTGTCATTGCTGTTGACCCGAGATATTTTCGCCCGGCTGAGGTTGAGACTCTTTTAGGAGATCCATCAAGAGCGAAAAATGAGCTTGGTTGGGTGCCTGAAATTTCAGTTCAGGAAATGTGCGCGGAGATGGTTCAGGAAGATTTGCTGGAGGCGAGACGCCATGCATTGTTAAAGCAACATGGGTACCAGATTCCTATTGCTGTAGAAAATTAATATGGCCAGCGATTATGACCAGACTGTTTACGTGGCTGGCCACCGTGGAATGGTTGGTTCAGCTCTTGTGCGTCAACTGGAGACAAAAGGTTACAAGCGTATTATCACGGCAGATCATAGAGAACTTGATTTAACTTCCCAGGCTGCGGTGACTGAATTCTTCAGATCAAATGATATAGACCAGGTCTACCTGGCTGCAGCTAAAGTTGGTGGAATCCATGCTAATGATACATATCCCGCTGATTTCATTTATCAGAATTTGATGATTGAGGCTAACATCATACATGCGGCACATTCCACCGGCGTTCAAAAATTACTATTCCTGGGTTCATCCTGTATTTACCCACGGTTAGCAAAGCAGCCCATGTCTGAAGCAGCATTGCTTACCGGGACACTCGAGCCTACTAATGAACCATATGCGATAGCCAAGATTGCAGGCATCAAATTATGTGAAAGTTACAATCGTCAGTACGGCAGGGATTATAGAAGCGTGATGCCAACCAACCTGTATGGCCCTAATGATAATTTCCATGCAGAAGATTCTCACGTTATTCCAGCCTTGATACGCCGGTTTCATGAAGCAGTAAAAAATCTAGACAAAGTGGTAACGGTTTGGGGTAGCGGCAAGCCTATGCGTGAATTTCTCCATGTAGATGACATGGCTTCGGCAAGCGTATTTGTCATGGAACTGGATGAAGATCGCCATCTTGCCAATACTGAGTCGATGCTGTCACATATTAATGTGGGTTCAGGGAAAGACTGCACGATCCGAGAATTGGCTGAAAGTGTTGCCAGCGTTACTGGATTTGAAGGGCTAATAAATTTTGATCAAACTAAACCGGACGGAGTCCCACGTAAGCTGTTGGATGTATCACGATTAAAAAACATGGGTTGGCAGGCATCTATTACCCTGGAAGAGGGTTTGGCTAGTACCTATCGCTGGTTCGTCGCAAATCACGATCGATATAGAAGCTGAGTATTAATTCCAGTTGATCTTCAGCCAGATAAAACAGGCTCCTGCAGATATCTAATAGAAAACATATCTTTTTGTTAATTTACTGAAACTTATTTATTCGTGGGTTGATCAAGAAACAACAGCGGGTCGACCATTGCGTGATTCAGACTGACGCTCCAGTGCAGGTGCGCACCGGTGACCCGGCCGGTTTTGCCAACCGCGCCAATCTTTTCGCCGCGCGTGACCGTTTGGCCCGTTTCAACGTCAATTTTGCTCAGGTGACAGTACATGGTCACCAGGCCCTGGCCGTGTTCAATGAAGACCGTCTTGCCATTGAAAAAATAGTCGCCGGTCTCCACCACGACTCCGCTTTCAGCGGCCTGGATCGGCGTGCCTTCCGGCGCTGCGATATCCATGCCGCTGTGCGGCTTGCGCGGCTGCT
>JBFFRZ010000339.1:0-1872 GCA_041572715.1 Gammaproteobacteria bacterium | reverse complement strand
GTGTTAACTGGTATTAGCAATAGAGCAGACTGCAATCGTGATTTGATATGGGCGTTCGAATTATTCATCATTTAATATGGGTATATTAATATTGGCATCATTGATTCTGCTGATAATGATAAGCAGAGAGTATTTCACTAGATTGATACGGCTGTGACTGAAAAACGATATGTTTAGACGGCCTCTGTATCATAAACGATGTTCGTCTTTTGCCTGCCGCCAGAGCACATCCTTTTCTTCAGGATCCAGATCCTCAAATACCTCGCCTGACTGCGCACACAGGCTTTCCATCGCGCGGAAACGCTGTTCGAATTTTAACGTGGCTCTGCGCAGTGCTGCCTCGGCATCAACCTTGAGGTGGCGAGACAGGTTGACCCAGGTAAACAATATATCCCCAACCTCGTCCTCAATGGCATGCTGATCATCGCTACCCATGACCTCCTGTAATTCTTTTTGCTCTTCTTCCAGTTTTTGCCGCACACCCTCGATATCTGGCCAGTCAAATCCGACATGCGCTGCACGTCGCTGCAGTTTCTGTGCCCGCTTGAGCGCAGGCAATGCAGTTGCCACATCATGCAGGTGACTGTCATCCTCTCCCTTGTCACTGCGCTCCTGGGCCTTGATCTCGTCCCAGCGCGTAGTAACTGCCTCGGCGGTTGCCAGGGTCTCATCTGCGAATACATGCGGATGCCGCCTGGTCAGCTTTTCATTGATCCCGGCACACACATCAGCAATATCGAACATGCTCTGCTCACTGGCCATCTGTGCATGAAAAACAATCTGCAGCAACAGGTCCCCGAGTTCACCGCATAGCGCGTTCAGGTCGCCCCGCTCGATGACATCCGCCACCTCGTATGCTTCTTCCAGGGTGTAAGGTGCTATGGTTCTGAAATCCTGTTTCAGGTCCCATGGACACCCCTTTTCCGGGTCCCTTAGACGTGACATGATCTCAACCAGCCGGGTAAATGCATCGCTGGGGGAACGATTGTTTTCCATGATAGTCTCAGTCTGGTGAATTTACGGCATTATGCCCAATATATGGACAGGAAACGATGAACAAGCTCTTATACAAACTGTTGCTTATCACGCTCAGCCTCATGCCGGCCACCGCCCAGGCAGCAAGTCTCGACGAGATACTCGCGATGAAGGAACCCCCAACCGGCGTTGTAATTGAAGTCATTGAACCCGGCGCCGAAGCATTGCGACAGAAAATGTTGCAAATCAGTGATGCGGCGCGAAAAATTCGCCAGGTATTCCCCGAGTTGCCGATAGCGGTCGTCAGCCATGGGGCAGAACAGTTTTCGCTGACCTCAAAGAACATTAAAAAGCATAAATCACTGGAATCCAATGTGAAGCAGCTTGTGAGTGATGACGTTGACGTTCATGTTTGCGGCACCCATGCATCATGGTACGGCGTTGAACCGGAAGATTACCCTGACTATATCGATGTATCGGCGACCGGGCCGGCCCAGATTAACGACTACGTCAATACCGGCTACGTCATGCTGGACCTTTAGGCGGGATCGCTGCCATGCATATCCTGGTCCTGCTGTTGTTCCTGGTTGTTCTGTTTTACGGGCCTTCATTATGGGCCAACCGGATTCTGAAAAAGCACAATAACGAACAACCCGGGTTTCCCGGCACCGGCAGCGAATTTGCGCGACACTTGATCAAGCAGCTGAACCTGCAGGTATCACTCGAGGAAACAGACCAGGGCGATCATTATGATCCCATCGAAAAAACGGTCCGCCTGAGTGCTGACCACTACCATAAAAAGTCACTTACGGCCGTGGTCGTTGCCGCACATGAAGTCGGCCATGCAATGCAGGATCATCTACATTACCGCCCCCTCACCATGAGAACGCAGCTGGC
>JBFFRZ010000338.1:0-1888 GCA_041572715.1 Gammaproteobacteria bacterium | reverse complement strand
ATGCCTGCATTGGCCAACGCAAACAGTGGAATAATGAGAAACGCGACGAGCATGTGCATGCTGTGCTCAAGCCTTTGCAAGGGGGATTCAACGGTATGGACGCCGTTTTCCAGTGTCTGCAGGATCGCACGAGCACGGCTATCGCGAATAATACAAAACTTTCGATCTGCATAATCTTCACGAATATTCTTCAGTTCCTGCAGCAGGTCGTTCATATGCTCCACGAACACGCTGGTGTCATAACGTGGTTTCACAGGAATGGTTAGCGCAACCAGCACTCCGGCCAGTGTTGCATGCACCCCCGACTGTAGCATGGCAAACCAGATGACCAGGCCGATGATGAAATAGGGTAGTGGTTTACGGATACCAAAGCGGTTGAAACTGACCAAAAGCAGCATCAGAACGGCTGCGACAATGAGCCAGTTAATATACAACTGGTCGGTGTAAAATAGTGCAATGACGACCACCGCACCCAGATCATCAACGATGGCAAGGGCCACCAGAAAGGTCAAAACAGTCCTCGGCACTCTTGAGCCCAGTAATGCGAGCACGCCTACCGCAAAGGCAATATCGGTCGCCATGGGTACACCCCATCCATTGACGCCATCACCCGTGAGGTTAAACATACTGTAGAACAGCGCGGGGAATACCATGCCGCCAACAGCAGCAATAATTGGCATTAATGCCGCCCTGGGGTCAGAGATTTCACCAACAATAACTTCCCGCTTGATCTCCAGGCCAACGACAAAGAAAAATAATGCCATCAGTCCATCATTTATCCAGTGATGCAGTGTATGGCGCAATTCCAGGCCACCCAGACTGATGGCCAGCTCGGTATGCAGTACGTGTTCATAGGCCTGATGCAGAAAACTGTTTGCAAGAAACATTGCGATTATCGTGCATACCATCAGGATCAAACCCGAGGTCGTCTCTTCGTGAATGAATTCCTCGAATGGTGTCGCAACCCTCTCGAATACCTTTTCCCAGGGCTGGTGATGCGCGCGTTCGTCTCTCATGGCTCAGTATTGGTCAATAATCTTGTTACCGAAGTTTATCCAGAGCTGGTATGAATCACAAAGTTTCTTCCAGAACTGCAGAAAATGCCTAATTCATGAAATAATGCGCCCTCGTTCATGTTGACACACCCTAATGACTGATAAGCAAGATTTACTGTTTGAACTGGGCACGGAAGAATTACCGCCGGTCGCGCTAAGCAGGCTATCCCGCGCATTAGCTGACGAATTCACCGCCGGCCTGCATGAAGCAAGTCTGGATTTCGCGGAACTCAAGGCGTTTGCTACCCCCAGGCGACTGGCGATCATGGTCAGTGCCTGTGATAACCGCCAGGCTGATCGTGAAGTGATGCGGCGCGGTCCGGCAGTCAAGGCAGCCTTTGATGCCGATGGTCACCCTACAAAGGCCGCCGAGGGCTTTGCGCGATCATGTGGTACCACGGTCGAACAACTGGCCCGGGAAAAAACAGACAAGGGCGAGTGGCTGGCATTCAATCTTCAGGAACAGGGCAAGGCGGCTGAAGAACTTCTACCTGAAATCGCGGACCGGGCATTAAACCGTTTGCCCATTCCAAAGCGTATGCGCTGGGGTGATTCCGATGCACAGTTCGTGCGACCCGTGCACTGGCTGCTGTTCATGCAGGGCAATCACGTCGTTCACTGCAACTTGCTGGGCGTGGACGCAGGCCAGAAAACTTTTGGGCACCGCTTTCATCATCCGGCCGCCATTACCATCAACGACCCGGATGAGTATATTGATAAGCTACGCGAGGCATGCGTTCTGGCTGATTTTGAGGAGCGCAAGGCACAAATCCGGAACCAGGTGACACATGCCGCAGAAGCATTGAATGGCAGCGCGGACATCGATGATGACT
>JBFFRZ010000337.1:0-1953 GCA_041572715.1 Gammaproteobacteria bacterium | reverse complement strand
CCGGGCCACGGGCTGCTGCGTGGTGATCATCAGCAGGCATTCCTGTTCTACTTTAATGTTCAGGTTGTTGAGTTCGACGTTACGGTTGACCACGTCTTCAGCCATGAAGGAGTTTTGTGATTCAAGGCTTTCCATGGATTGTTCCAGGGCATTTTTCGCAATCAGGTACATGTCATTAATGACCTGACGAATTTTTGAATCCTGTTCTGAGAGTATATGGCGGCCTTTTGACATGGCTGTGTCCCTGGTCTTTTGTCTTCCCGGCTAGGGGAGGATTATGCCGGTTTAATCTATATTAATTCTTGATCGAAATCAGGTTAAGAAATTTATATTATGGTCATAGCAGTAGAGCGGCTACCACGTGCCGGTCTTCCGACATGAGAATATTGTATGTTCGGCAAGCCGCCGCCGTATCCATGACCTCCATTCCGGCGCCCGATTCGGCAATCGGTTTCATCAGTTGTGGTGTCGGGAAGCATTGCTTTTCTCCCGTACCGAGCAGCAGTATGTCAGGTTTCTCCTGCAGCGCCGCCATTAGCAGTTCCTCAGTCAATGTGGCCACGGTTTCTGCCGCCCACAAACGATAACCGTCAGCGTGGACAATCACTGCAGATTCGATAATCTGATCGTTGATAATGATGCTGCCATGTTCGTATGCAGTGATGCGTGTACCGCGCGTAGCATTATCGAGTGAAATCTTCATAAGTAGTTTGACAGGTTCTAATTAAATGGTAACTTGTCCACTTTTTAATCCGGACCCCTTCAGTCTACTGACTAATCATCGGAATATACAATTGAACAAGGAATTTGCCCGCATTGAACGTCTTCCCCCGTATGTTTTGGCCGAGGTGACCCGGCTGAAGGCAGCGGCGCGAGCACGGGGTGAAGATATCATTGATTTCGGTATGGGTAACCCGGATCAACCGACGCCAAAACATATCGTAGACAAACTGGTTGAATCCGCACAAAGAGGTGATACACACCGCTATTCCATGTCAAAGGGAATACCGAGGCTGCGGCGGGCGATTACGAACTGGTACCGTGATCGATATAACGTCGAGCTTGACCCCGAGACCCAGGCCATAGTCACCATAGGTTCCAAGGAGGGCCTTGCGCACCTGGCCCTGGCCATGATGTCTCCCGGTGATGCCGCACTGGTGCCCAATCCGGCCTATCCGATACACCCTTACGGATTCGTTATTGCGGGTGCAGATATCCGCCATATCCCGATGAATGATGAAATCGACTTTTTCGAGGAAGTTGAAAAGGCTATTGTCGATTCCTGGCCCAAGCCCAAGGTGCTGGTACTGAACTTTCCGGGTAACCCGACTGCGCACTGCGTTGAACTCGAATTTTTCGAGAAGGTGGTGGCAATGGCGAGAGAGCATGAGATCTGGGTTATTCATGATCTTGCCTATGCAGATATCGTTTTTGATGGATACGTTGCGCCTTCCATCCTGCAGGTGCCGGGTGCAACCGATATCGCGGTTGAATTTTTCTCCTTATCCAAGAGCTATAATATGCCCGGATGGCGAGTCGGCTTTATGTGTGGTAATGAAACACTCGTCAGTGCGCTGGCGCGTATCAAGTCATACCTCGATTACGGAATGTTTACACCGATCCAGATCGCAGCCATTGCCGCTCTGGAAGGGCCGCAGGACTGCGTGTCGGAAATCAGGGACATGTATCAGAGTCGCCGTGACGTGCTTTGCGATGGACTCAACTCGATTGGCTGGTCGTTTCCTCTGACGAATGTCCGGACCAGGCCGCCGAAGAGTACTTCGTGGTGAGGCACTTTCGCGTGCCCCACGAGCCTTGGGGCCCGAAGCGGGCCTTCGTTCGGCCGGTCATCGTCCGCCGCAGTCGCCGCCGCGTTCTGTTCTGCCAGAAGTCGGGGCTGGCCCTCTGACGCCTCGTATCGACTCCTGGTCGGCGAAAGGAACCGAAAGGCGG
>JBFFRZ010000336.1:0-1955 GCA_041572715.1 Gammaproteobacteria bacterium | reverse complement strand
TCTTCATCAAAACTTTCTTCCGCATATTCACCGAAACGCTGGTTCAGCAGAGTAATGAACGGGGTGCGGTAATCACCCGGGCCCTGCCAGTCAATCCGGTTATCTTCCATGTGCCCGGCCAGTTTGGATCCCAGGGCATTGATTAAATCATTTCGAATTTCTTCCGGCATTTCCTCATAGGCAATTCGGTCAACCAGGTGCACGATGAAAGCGAGAAACTCGGCAATCACATCCAGCCGCTGCCCATCGTCGCGGTAAACATAATCCTCACCATGCAGGGTAATGGCCGTTTCATGCCCAATCCGCCAGGCGATAAATGCCAGCGCACCGCCCTGTTCAGCAGCAGTACGGACCTTGTCCTTGCCACTCCACCATTTGGTACGCAGAAACCTGCCTTTTACCCGAGTTCTTGCCATCAGACGTCCACTAATTTACGACATGGTCGATAATTACGTTCTGGCTACTGGTTTTATGAGGATTAATCACCTCGCCCAGGCCCTGCAGGTCTCCTGCTTGCGGCATGGGCGTGCCAGCCCTTGATACTCTCGCGCCAACAATAACTTCTTCATGCGCAGAAAGACCATTACCTTGCAGCATGGCCATACTGTCATCCAGTATCACCGTAGCCGGTAAATCGGCAACGGTCAGTCGCTGCACTGCCAGCGGCATCGGCATGCCCTGGCTGGCACGGGCAAACACGTATACGGTCTCGCCGGGGGTGACATTGCTCTTCAAGGAGTCGTCCAGCGATACAGTTACTGATATTGACGGCGATGCACCGGGCTGGGTATCCGCTGGTGGTGCCGGCGGCTCATCAACAAGACCAGCCAACTGTTTCGCCTCTCCAATATAGACGCTGGCGAGCTGACGTGTATCGTCAGGAATAGACGGGTCATCCAATAATGATTGCCAATGATTGATTGCGGCCACATAGGCACCATTCTGCATGGCGGCAAACCCGGCCAACCACAGCGCCTTGGCATTCGTCGGTTCGATTTTCAGCGCGGAATTCACCAACTCGGTCGGACGGCCAAGCATACTTTCGCCATTGGCATAAGCCAAAGCCTCAGCGTAGTCCGTCAGCAGACTGGAATCCTGGTCACCCACCAACCGGTAGGCTTGATCATAAGCGCCAACCGCATCTTCAACCCGATTAAGCGCCATGTAGGTTTTTCCAAGCATGTACCAACCGCGTGCATCGTCCGGCTTTTCTCTCAGTCGCGCGGCCAGCATCTCGGCCATAACATCGATAGATGGCAAATCTTGCTGGTCAGCGCTTTCACCGCGTGTCTCAGCAGGCGCCGCTTGACTGGCAACCTTGGGCTCAGGCTGGTAGGTCGATGTGTATTGATAAAAAACAAAACTTCCGACTGACAGGAACAACCCGATTACTGCTGCAAGGGCAATACGGGTTTTACCGGATAATGTTTTTGTCAATGAAGCAGTTTTATCATAATCCAGGTCTGCTGCTACCGAGGCTTCGAGATCGTCACGCGCCTGCTGATAGAATTCCGCGGTGATATTGCCCTGATCAAATTCAGCCTTGAGTTCCGCCAGCTGGTCTTTGAGGATCTCCACATTGGCTGTGTCGCTGTCGATAACACTCGATATCGATCTTGCACGGATTAGTGGGTACAAAACAAATACCAGGGCCAACGCTATCATCAGCCCGAAGAGAAACCACATCATGGCTGGGACTCCTGTTCATCCTCCAGCAGTTGCTTTAACCGGGCCTGCTGCACGGTGTCCGCCTCACGAGGATTTTGGTCAGATACCCTCTTCCTGCGTGCCATTCTGAAGACGATGATAAAACCGAACAAAACCAACACAAATGGTCCTAACCATAACAACGCGGTTGCCATGTTAAACGGTGGTCGATACAGGATGTAATCACCATATCGTGCGATCATGAATTCGCGTATTTCTTCGTTCGTTTGTCCTGCATTGATCTTTTC
>JBFFRZ010000335.1:0-1958 GCA_041572715.1 Gammaproteobacteria bacterium | reverse complement strand
TGATTATATCCAGGTAAGCGCCATCATCGACCCGCGCAGATAATTACTGAAGATCTCTCATGTCTCCAACATCAATAAACTCGGACTACCTCAGTCTTGGTGAACGCCTGGATGCTGCTTTGAAGCATCATGCTATTAACGGCCTGTACCTGCCTGTGCCCATACTTGATGAAACCTTTCGTGATGAATTCGGTTTCGTGTTTCTCGACGATGGCAGTATCGGCCCATTTTATCTCAGCATGGACGGTATTCTGCAAAATCTCTGGCAACGCTATGCCGAACCGTCTCGAGTAAATAAACCTGCATCCGGGTTTCTGCAGGGGTTCGTACAACAAGATATAACAGAACGCGCACTCGCCGTGGGTACCTACAACGCAATGAGTGCGGCATGCATGCGCCAGGCAGGCGGTGAGTCATGGGGTGCGGCCGGGCGCAAGTACCAGCTGGTACCATCCGGTTATCCGGGTACCGATAGCCTGCTCAGCGATTTAACAACCCGGCACTAAATCCGCAGGACGATTTACAGATCAGGACTGATTACTTGCTTGATTAAAAGCCTGTTTCAGTGCGGACTCAACCTCAAGATTGAAACAGGCAAAGATGACTTGTTCGATCGAGCTGCCACGGCCCGCTTTCATCACCTCGCGAATCGCAATTTCACTGGCACGCTGTATCGGAAAGCCATACACCCCGCAGCTGATTGCAGGAAAAGCAATGCTCGTCAGCTCATGCTCATTTGCGATATGCATGCATTCCCGGTAACACGAGGCCAGCATTTCATCTTCATGATGGTTTCCACCATGCCAGACCGGCCCCACGGTATGGATGACATGTTTTGCCGGCAGGTTATATCCTGCTGTTATTTTCGCTTTACCCGTTTCGCAGCCATTAAGACCAATGCATTCCCGTAATAAATCAGGACCGGCAGCCCGGTGTATCGCCCCATCGACTCCGCCACCACCGCGTAGTGAATTATTTGCGGCATTTACAATCGCGTCTACGTCCAGTTTCGTAATATCGGCTTGCCTTATTCCAATCTTCATGTGATCACCACATTTCACCCGGGTATTTAGTTTGCCCGGATACAGCAACCTGGAATTATAGACAAATGAATGTTATCGCCCATCATGATAACTGCCTGCGAGTTAAAACAGGTCTGAACGCGCTGACTCTGTAATCGCCGATACTGCTGGATGTTTGATGCGCCGTTCGGAAGAAATCGCATAGAAACGCTCGGTAATCTCATCGGTCCGACCGATTACCTTAACACCATACTTGGACAGGATGTCCTCCTCCACCGTGGTAGGCGCGGCAAAAATGCCGGCTGCCGCTTCTCCAAATGCCTTCATCAGTGCACGATCCTCAAATTCGGCTACCACAACAGGATGCAGATCATACTGCTCGAACCAGTGTTCCAGTGAACGTCTTGATGAGCTACTTGACGACGGTAGCAGAAAAGGTGCGCCATCCAGTGACTTTGGAAAACGTGATGCATACTTTCTCGCCGTACCACTGGTCGAAAAAAACGTAGTACCAGACTCACCAAGCAGGTGATTATATGCACGTACATTAAGCGCAGGGCTGACCGGACTGTCTGCTAACACAACATCAAGCTTATGTACTGACAGGTCTGCGAGCAAGTCAACCAGGGGCGCTTCATGGCACATCAGGCGAACCGGCATATCCATATTCAGCACGGGTTCCAGTATCCTGTATGCCAGTAGTTTTGGCACCACCATCGCGATACCGACGTTCAATGTCATGCTTGACCCGGGGCTATGACCCGCCAACCCATCCTGCAGTTCATTGCCCAGGCGAAACATTTCATCTGCGTAGGAAAAAACAATACGACCGGTTTCTGAGAGCACGAGTTGTCGACCACTCTTGTTGAACAGTTTCCCTCCCACCTGCATTTCCAGTTCACGCAACTGACCACTAATCGTCTGCGGTGTGAGGTG
>JBFFRZ010000334.1:0-1972 GCA_041572715.1 Gammaproteobacteria bacterium | reverse complement strand
GTTATCGAGTAATATTTTCTGCTTCAGCGCTATCTGAGCTTCGGAGGAAAGATGTTGCAGTGAACAACCCCCGCAAACCAGGTGATATTGACAGCGTGGCTTGACCCGGTGTTCAGAGTGTTCAATAACCTCTTCAACGACGCCCTCGTCGAAAGAGGCTTTACAGCGAGTATAACGGAACTTTACCTGCTCATCTGGCAAGGCGCCTTCGATGAAGGTGGTTTTTCCATCTATACGCGCTATGCCTCGCGCATCTGAGCTTAACCCCTCTATTCGGGCATCATGCAGTCCTTCCGGAACCGGCTTTCGTCGGGACCTTTTTCTTACCATCTATACTGCCCTGAGTTAACTGTTATGCCAGTGCTGCAGAAATTCCTGTAAATGCGGCTGATCGGACTGTTCCAGCAGATCAGCCAGCATTGAGCATTCCCGTTCATATTCAGGTTGACCCAGGTTCCCGCGCACGAGTTCGAAGCGCAGGTATACCAGCCAGGTATTGAGCACGTCGGTTTCACAATAATCACGAATGGCCTTGATTTCGCCATCCATCCAGGTATCGAAAACCCTGGATCCGTCCATGCCCATCTTACCCGGAAAGCCAAGCATGGTGGCTATCTGGTCAAGCGGTGCTACTGCACGGGGCTGGTAACCGGAAAGCAAATCCATTAAATCCGTGTGCCGCGCATGATATCTACTGATGTAGTTGTTCCACTTGAATGACTGATCATCATTGCCGGTTTCCCAGTAGCGATGTGCGCGCACCCCGTGTTTCAGCGCTCGATAATGAATTACCGGTAGATCAAAACCTCCACCGTTCCAGCTGACCAGGGTTGGCGTGTATCGATCAATACCATCAAAAAAACGTTCAAGAATCTCTTTCTCGTCAGCATCAATGTCGCCCAGACTCCAGACCTTCACACTATCCTTGTTCCGAAAGACGACAGAAATCGCAACGATCCGGTGCAGGTGATGTCGCATGAAATCCGATCCGCCGGTTTCCTGGTTTCGGATGTGAAACATCGCTTTTGCGACATCCTGATCGGACAAATCATGAAGCTGGTAGATTTCGCGCCCGGCCTCCAGGTCAGGCACGGTCTCAATATCAAAAACAAAAATATTATTCATAGGCACGGTTTATCAGGAACAGAAAAAGTCTGCTGTATTGCTGATGCGTTTTGCAGCGATTTATTTTCTGGACCAGTTACCAGACCGATCCTGGTAGTACCAGCCAGACGGCGCATTCGCAATCCAGCGCTTGGCGAAAGTATCGCGGATCTGGGCCTCCCACTCCGGGTGGCCATTCTCACGGGCAAGCTCCAGATAAAGTGCATTTCGATCCCGGTTTTCCTCCGCTACCATCTGTTTGAGTTTCCCCCGGTCACGCAGACCAACCGCAGACTGATCTCTGATCCCAACCAGGCCATCTGCCGTGTATCCAATGGCACCGCTTTTGTAGAATGCTGACAGGCTGGCATGCCTTACCTGCATGCTCGATTTTAGTTTGTTGATTGCAGGGCTTGAGATATCAATATCCGCAGCTGCGTGTGCACTGGGTATTATCACATCCAGCAGAACGATCAGTAATTTTGCCGGGTTCAGGTCATCCGGATTTCGATAGCTGCTGTCATCCTTCAGCTGTGGTTCAACGTTCTTCCTGGCATCATCACCCAGTACCTGTTCTATGATCCTGTCTGCAGCCTTTTCCGCCGCGGCAGCAGGAAAATACACATTAATGGTGACACATGAAGCAACAAACAGTGCCGCCCAGAGGACCGAAAGCCCGCGTAATTTGCTCATAAGTAATTCCTGAATAATAGGTTCTACAATTCTACTGTATGACCGGTGCGTTGTCAGACATCACCCGTTCGAGCCTGCTCACAAGATCCGGCCAGTCAACCTCATGAGAATAACCGATGATATGCAGTCTGGGCGGCATCCAGCCGCCTTTAACAATATAGTACGACGCGCCGCT
>JBFFRZ010000333.1:0-1979 GCA_041572715.1 Gammaproteobacteria bacterium | reverse complement strand
TGAGACAAAGGGACTGATCGCCAGCAAACGCCGCCAACCATCTAAATCCTGGTTAAGTACCGCTCTGGCTGCATCATCACGCTCGATGACAGCAATAATGCGATCGAGCTGATCCTGCATCGGTGCGTATAGATTCAGACTTGTGTCCTTGCCCATGGAAGATCAGGTATCCGTACTAATTATTAAACACAAAAGTTGAGGAACCTCAGATTAATACATTGTTAGTCGTTACATATAATGAGTCATTCCCGTGCAAGCGGGAATCCAGTCAAATCACTATGATAGACTCCGACTTTACGGTATCGACAAATTAAGCAGGGCTCCTTAAGTAATAACGTTACCATGAATCATCTCTTCATATTCAACCTGCTGACCGCAGTGGTCATCACGACTGTGCTACTGATCAAGCTACCCTCGGTTGCGGTTAAGATCGGGCTGGTCGATCACCCGGATGACCGGAAACAGCACCAGGGACAGGTGCCGTTAATTGGCGGCATTGCGATCTTCGTGGGGTTTGGGCTTGCGCTACTGACCCTTGATATTCCACTCAATGACTACCGGGGGTTATTTGTCGGTGCCACCATACTGGTTGTCGTGGGTGTGCTGGACGATTTACATGAATTGTCTTCGACCTTTCGCTTTATTGCGCAGATTCTGGCGGCAATCGCGATGGCCGAATGGGGCGGGGTGAGACTACTGGACCTGGGAGAAATCAGCCCGGCGGGTAATACCGTTCATCTGAACTGGTGGTCGTCGCTGCTGACGATCTTCGCGACGGTAGGCGTGATCAATGCGCTGAACATGATCGACGGCCTGGATGGCCTGGCGGGTTCGTTAAGCTTGATTACCGTCATTTCACTGGCGTTGTTATGCTTTATTGGTGGGGACCATCAAAGTCTGCAGGTGCTTCTGTTACTGGCGGGCACCATCATGCTGTTTTTAATCTTCAACCGACATCATGCAGAACACAGCAAGCTGCAACGCGTCTTCATGGGGGATTCCGGCAGCATGTTACTGGGGTTTATCCTGTGCTGGTTTTTCATCCACCTGTCTCAAGGCGTTGATGCAGCCATCAACCCGGTTACTGCACTTTGGGTCTTCGCCATCCCGCTCATCGATACCGTGTCGCAGATGTTCAGGCGTGTGTTAAAGGGCCGATCACCTTTTGAACAAGACCGGCTGCATATTCATCATTGGTTACTCAACAAAGGGCTATCCAAAAGCGCCACGGTAATCATATTGATCTTCATCGCAGTATTGATGGCAGGGATAGGCATCTTCGCTCAACTAATGAACTGGTCACAAACGTTAATGTTCTATGCCTTTCTCGGAAGCTTTGCAGTGTATTTTTCTTATTCCTGTTGGCGTAAATGCTAAGGCCGTAAAGATACTTCGAGTTTGGCAAAGATTATTTAAACAGGATTGATGCCCCATCCATCAGGCGTCTGAAGTACAACCAGGGAAGCACTGCTTTCCTTTTCTCCCCGTAGCGCCAACGCATGTAGGCCGGCGGTGGAAACAGATTCTGAAAGACGTAGGCAACACGCTCACTCAGGGTCGACAGGTTGCGCAGCTCCAGGTATGCCCGGTTTTTAATACCTGCGGCACGGCCTGGCTGCAGGTAAGCACTCGAAGTCTCATCTTGAGGCTGTTCATTCAAAAAGGAGATCAATGCCGGATTCAAGCTGGTGCCAAACCAGGATTGCGCGGTACGGATCGCATCCTGTGACAGTTGAACTACCTCAAGCTCTTTTGCCGCATTACTGAATGAGACTGATTCTTCCCTGGAAAGCTTTTCACACAACAGGTGAATATCATACAGCCAGATCAACCGATCGCCGCTTTGCGCGTAATGCCCTGCCCGATGAAAACAGGCCAACACAAGGGCATCACTAAAATTCAGGGTGAATGCGTTCTTCCCAAGTTCAGGAATATCCAAGGCGTTAGCCATCAACCGCTCATAGCTGAACTTGCGACTA
>JBFFRZ010000332.1:0-2006 GCA_041572715.1 Gammaproteobacteria bacterium | reverse complement strand
GGCCAAAAATACCACTTGAAGAGATGGGTATACAAGTCAAAATTTACAGGGCTCTTCTCAGATAATGACAAAATTTGTCATTATCTGACGAATTTTGCGTAAATTGGCATGGCTGTAAGCCCTTAACCCCGAGTGACTGGTCATCATTACCTAAGTTTAGCGACTGGCACAAAATGCAAGGCGGAATAAGTCAGGCTGGAAATGTGTCAGGTTGTAAAGCAGGATGCATAGCTTTTCGAGTTTGGAATGAGAGGATTTGCAATCAGAGCAATAATTTACTCGCTGATATCAAGTTTGCTCATTCGGTATCGTAGTTGCCGTAATGAGATACCCAGCTCTTTGGCGGCTGCAGTCCGGTTCCAGCGACATTGCTGCAGTACGGAGGAAATTTCCTGTGCTTCAATCTTTTCCAGGTATTGTTCGAGAGACTCATCCGGATGTCGAGCTTCCATGCCTTTATCGGCTTGCTGTCCGAAAACCTCATGTTCAGACAATTGGAGATCGTCTGGTTCGATGTTGCCATTTTCACTTAATGCTACGGCGCGGTGTAACAGGTTTTCAAGCTCGCGTATATTTCCGGGGAATGGGTAATTTAACAAGGCGTCAAGCGCAGCATCTGTTAAACGGGCAGCTGGGTTGATTTCTCTTAGCTTGGTGGTCGCCAGCAACTGAATGTCATCGCCTCTAAGTCTGAGCGGAGGCAGCTGTAACTCGATCACATTGAGTCGGTAGTACAGATCTTCACGAAAATTTCCTGCTTTCACGAGATCCCTGATATTTTTATTGGCCGCGCTGAGTATTCTGACATCGATGGCCAGTTCTTTCTGTGATCCAATCGGTCGTATGGCGCGTTCCTGGATCACACGCAGCAGTTTTACTTGCATGTTGAGCGGTAATTCTGCGATTTCATCGAGAAAAAGCGTGCCTTGGTTAGCAGCCATGAACAAACCATTCTTGTCTCTGTCTGCTCCGGTGAAGCTACCTTTCTTGTGACCAAAGAACTCGCTTTCCATTAACTCCGAGGGAATTGCGCCGCAGTTCACAGCTATGAAAGGCTGGTCACTGCGCGGACTTTGCTGGTGTATCTGTCTTGCGACCAGTTCCTTGCCTGTGCCAGATTCGCCGTGTATGTATACCGGCGCCTGGCTTCGGGCCAGCCTGCCGACCATCTTTCGTACATGACGCATCTCAGGTGATTTTCCCAGCAGGGTTTCTTCCACCTCGGCGTCGTCAATCTCACGATGATCGAGCTTGAGTGCTGTATTGACTAGATTTCTGAGGGTTTCCAGCTGGATTGGCTTTGAAACGAAATCAAATGCGCCGAATTTTAGTGCGTCTATGGCGGTTTGCATGCTGCCATAAGCAGTGATGATGGCGACGGGTAGATGCGGGTATAGTTTCTGAATATGTTTGACGAGATCAAGGCCCGTTCCATCGGGCAATTTCATATCGGTGAGGCACAGGTCGAATGCCTGGTTGTCCAGTAGCGTAATTGCTTCTGTCAGGTTTTTGGCTGAGTAACAATGCAAATCCATTTTTTCAAGCGTGAGCTCCAGTAATTCCAGAATATCCGGCTCATCGTCAACGATAAGTGCTTGATGCTGTTTCATGGCTCAATATTGTACGATGTTGAAACTTTCGGTGCACCTTGTTGATCTTACCTGGCGAAATGGGATGTCAGCAGCCAATACGTTATATAATTATCCGATTAGCGTTCATTTTTGGTCGATTGCCGAAGTAAGCCCTAATGTGAAAATTGTGCTGATCCGCGCAAGCGCTTTACCAGAATCGTCGAAACAGCAGGCCGGCCATGGTCAGAGTATGGCTCTTTGATGTCCTGGGTTGCCGGCCTGCTGATTGTAGGAATGCGATGACTCAGACCGTAACATGCTGGTCCCACAGTGGATATCCTGCGATCCATTTATGTTCTGGCTGAAATAGTAAAAGTACACGATCGCCTTATTCCTGAGTTGATGCGGGATTAGGCCAGCACGAAATTCTGCAAT
>JBFFRZ010000331.1:0-2028 GCA_041572715.1 Gammaproteobacteria bacterium | reverse complement strand
TTATCATCGGCCACAGCCATCAGGTCGCTGATGCTGGTCGGATAAAGCGAAAAGGCAACACTCATCTCACCGCTATCCACCCTGCGCTCCAGTTCCTGCAGGCCACGAATACCGCCGATAAAATCAATCCGCTCGTCGGTTCTGGGGTCACTGATCCCCAGAATCGGCTCAATCAGGTTATCTGCAAGCACGCTGACATCAAGCCTTTTAACCGGATCGTCCGAGACCTTGTCAGAGTAAAGCTTTAACACATACCACTGACCCGGCAGGTACATACCGAACATACCCATAGCCACGGGCTTAACTGCCTCTGCCGAAGGCTGGCAATCAAATACTTGTTGTACGCGTTGTAAAAACTCATCCGGCTGCAAACCATTCAGGTCCCTGACAACCCGGTTGTAATCCAGGATCTGCATCTGGTGGTCAGGAAAAATTACCGTGAGAAAGTATTCATAGCTGGCTTCGGGATCGGAGCCATCGCCACGACGCATGGCCGCTACCCGTGATGCAGCTGCGGATCGGTGGTGGCCATCGGCCACGTAGATAACACCCATCTCATCGAAGGCATTCGTTAGCTGCTGGATCAAATCGGGCTGGTCAATTACCCATAGTTCATGCCTTACGCCATCCCCGAGTGTCACATCAACTTGCGGATCTGTATTGCTGACGGAACCCAATATGCCGTCAACCACATCATGGCTCTTGTAGGTCAGGAATACCGGGCCGGTCTGCGCATTGAGCGCATCGATCTGGCGGACCCGATCATCCTCTTTCTTCGGACGCGTGTACTCATGCTTGCGTACATCATTACGGTCATATGCAGCGACCGAGGCACCAGCAACCAGCCCGGTTTGCTGGTGATCACCCATGGTAATGCGATAGGCGTAATAACAATCTGTCGGGTCGCGAAGCAGCACGCCCTCATCAACCATGCGCTGAAAATTTTCCGCGCCTTTAGCATATACCGAAGCATCGTAGGGATCGGTCTCGGGTGGTAGATCAATTTCAGGCTTCGAAATATGCAGGAAACTCCATGGCCTGCCTTCTGCCATGGCACGGGCTTCATCAGTATTCAGGACATCGTATGGTGGGGCCAGCACTTCTGCCGCCCTGCCCGGGGCCGGCCGCAGACCTGCAAAGGGTTTAATCAATGACATGCTTTATCCGTGAATTTAAAAGTGTGCGCATGATACCGATGAGCCCTACAAAGTGCTAATGGTAATCAGCTCGGGGAGTTTTGCGTTGCCTACTTGAGGGCAGAATGATTCGTATGTTTAATGCTTATCAATGATCTTTTGTTTTCGCCTCCGGCGGGGCCCCTATTGCAAAGTCCGTCCATGGACTTTGCCCTTCGGGCCAGCCTTCGGCTGTCCTGATTTGCTCCATGCAAATCAGTCTTTCAAAAGAAAAGGGACGAAAAGAAACTCTTCCCAATGACTCGCCCTGCGGGTCCACTGTGCTACTCGAAAAACTTGGCCGGCATGAGCGGCGTCTGATGTGCATGGACGCACGAATGTCGCGATGACAGGATGTCATAGAGCGACCTGCCGCGCATGCCTGAAATGGCTCCTGCCATTTCACCCGCGTTTTTCTCCGTTGCTCGCCGAGTCATAAGGGGTTACTTCTTCGATAATGTGTCTACTGAGTCATGCGACTGTACGCTGCCGAGAAGCGCAATAAAATCCGGATTCAAGCGAGCACTGTTTGAGCGTTAGCGAGTTGCGCAGCGCCGGATTTTATGAGCATCGCAGGGTAGCCATAGGCCAGCGTACCCGGAGCAAGTGGTTTTGGTGGCTTTTGCCGAAACAAAAGCCACTCGTGCCTCGGCACGAGGCCCACTAAAATATAAAACTGAAGTGGCACGAAAAATTACCCATGGTCTGGATTAAGAGTTGGGTAATTCAGGGTACGCTGGAAAGCAACGCCGCCGGAGGCGAGAATAAGAAATAACGAAAACTAAACTTCAGACAGAACAGGAACTATGCCGGCGCATAGTCCGGCATCTACTAGCTATCGATCCGGCGCGAT
>JBFFRZ010000330.1:0-2064 GCA_041572715.1 Gammaproteobacteria bacterium | reverse complement strand
TATGACTTTGTATGTCGTAGCGGCAATAGCTATTCTGATAAGTATGGCGCTCGCGGTTTCAAGAGCGGTCATGGGGCCTTCGGTTTTTGACCGCATTCTTGCGGTTAATATGTTTGGTACCAAGAGCGTGCTGCTGGTAGCGGTATTCGCCTTCCTTTCGGGGCGTCCGGATGTTCTGGATATAGCACTACTGTATTCATTGTTGAATTTTCTTGGTGTTTTTGCCGCATTACGATTAGTGGAGCGACAGGAGTTCTTTTCTGAAGGTGAGCCTGCAGATGCTAACAGTGATTCCGGGGAGTCACCGTGATCCTGGATATCCTCAGCTGGATAACGATTAGCGTTGGATGCCTGCTGGGTATTGTTGGCGGAATCGGCCTGATTCGTTTTCCTGATTTTTATTCCAGGCTTCATGCCGCAGGTATAACTGATACGTTATGCGCGTCACTGATTCTTCTGGGTCTGGGACTGCAGTCGGGATTGAGCTTTGAAAGCCTGAAGTTGTTTCTTATCTATGCCTTCCTTTTTTTTACAAGCCCTACCTCCAGTTATTCACTGGGTAACGGGGCATGGCAGTCAGGCATCATGCCATTCAAGAACTCTGT
The DNA here is from genome assembly GCA_041572715.1 of Gammaproteobacteria bacterium. Classification (GTDB taxonomy): domain Bacteria; phylum Pseudomonadota; class Gammaproteobacteria; order JAJDYQ01; family JAJDYQ01; genus JAJDYQ01. Next base: position 1,459 of record JBFFRZ010000330.1, on the reverse strand, counting down.
GGTTAATGTAATGGCTGAAGATGATAATGATTGATCTGATTATTGACATGGTATTGCTGGTCTTTCTCATCGCCATGGCGATCGCGATTCTACGGATTTGTGGAATGCTCGCAATGGCTATGCTGTTTGGTCTGTATAGTTTATTGATGGCGGGCTTGTTCATGGTTATGGATGCCCCGGATGTGGCCTTTACCGAAGCTGCTGTTGGCTCAGGAGTGTCGACGGTACTGATGCTGGTGACACTCTCGTTGACCAAAAGCCGCTATGAAAAAACTACCAGCAAGTTCCAGTGGCGACCGTTGATCATCGTTGTGTCTACAGGAGCAGCGTTAATATACGGTATACATGATATAGCCCTATTCGGCGATCCGCAGGCGGCCGTGCATCAGCATGTCGCCAACCATTATATCGCTCATGGACAGGCGGAAACCGGCGTGCCTAATCTGGTTACAGCTGTACTTGCCAGCTATAGGGGGTTCGATACCCTGGGCGAGGTAGTGGTGATCTTTACGGCCGGGATCGGTGTCATGTTACTGTTAGGTAGAACGCGCAGGCATGTGCGCAAAAGCGATGAGGATGTGGCGTGAAAGATAATATTATCCTTCGTATCATAGCCAAGTTGCTCATACCGCTGATCATACTTTTTGCTTTATATGTACAGTTTCATGGGGATTACAGTCCCGGAGGGGGGTTCCAGGCCGGGGTTATTTTCAGTGCGGCTTTTATACTTTACACATTGGTATTTGGTGTCGATACAGCCGAGGAAGTGGTTCCTGAAAGAGCTCTTCGTGTTATTGCAAGCCTTGGGGTCCTGGTCTATGCCGGCACCGGCCTGGCTGCATTAATTATGGGTGGAGAGTTTCTGAATTATAGCAAGCTTGCCACAGACGCAGTGACTGGCCAGCATATCGGTATCATCCTGGTAGAGCTGGGAGTCGGCATGACGGTAAGTTCTGTTATGTTGCTGATATTCTTTACCTTCGCTAATCGCGGCCGCCCGGAAGGTAATGATTATGACTGAATACTTTCTTGAACATTTTGTCTCGCATTTCAACTACTGGGCTGCAATTATTATCATGATGATTGGTTTGTATATCGTTATCAGTCATACCAATCTGATTAAAAAAATTGCAGGTCTGAATATATTTCAGACTGCAGTATTCCTTCTGTACATTAGTCTGGGGGTTGTGGCCGGAGGTACAGCCCCTATTGTAGCCGATGGTTTTTCTGTCTACTCCAATCCACTGCCTCATGTATTGATGCTGACTGCTATAGTAGTAGGCGTCGCTACAACGGCGCTTGCGTTTGCCTTGATCGTGCGAATTAAAGAGGCATACGATCGCGTGGAGGAGGATGACATCGTTGAAAAAGATGATCTGTGTGGCGAGGAAGCAGATCAATGGTAGACACACACCTGAGTATAGTGCTGGTAGTGGTTCCTCTACTCTCAGCTCCGGTA
>JBFFRZ010000329.1:0-2066 GCA_041572715.1 Gammaproteobacteria bacterium | reverse complement strand
TGATTTCAATAGTTTGTCTATCTGGCGTGCAAGGTCATTGCAGTCCAGATCCGCAGCGGCCAAGCCATTTTCACCATCGCGAAACCATTCTGTAATGCCGCCGAGCGCAAAACTGACAACAGGCGTGCCAACTGCCAAGGCTTCGATACCGACCAATGAAAACGATTCCGGAATAATCGAGGGCACAACTAGCATTCGTGCAGATGTCAACAGTTCATATATTTCATCACGTTGGATTATATAGTCACGAATTTCAACACGATCAGCTATGCAACCACGGTGCAGATCTTGCGTAATTTGATTATGCAGTGGACCGCTGCCGACAATGATAGCGCGCCATGCAGGGTGTTGTAGCAATTGCAAAGCTTTGATCAGATGAAGCACGCCCTTGTCTTCAAACAGACTACCAAGATACATGATGATGGGTGTTTCATGGTTGCTACGAGCGGATGTAGCAGTATATGTTGGCAATTCTATTCCATGAGGTACCAGCCTCAGGTTTTCATCTTTGATGCCATGTTGTAGCGCCAGATTTCTGATGTATTCGCTGGGTGCGATGACCCGGTCCAGGGTTTTCCATCCTGCAAGTGTCCTGCCATCAACAAACCATCGACGTGCAAGTCGAAGAATATCAGTAGCATCCCTGGGCCGTATACATTGGGTGGTAAAGCAGCCAAAGCCACATCGACGTTCGCATAGTTTGCCATCAGGAGCAAAGCGTCGGCTCATGACATAACAGAACGGACGTATGTCGTGCAGCGTCCCTATCACTGGAAACAGATTCTGGAGCGTGGACATGAGTACAGGACTCAATGATGTAAAACACCCATGCACGTGAACAATATCAGGTTTAATATCATCAAGTAGCTTTCGGAGTTTGAGCTTCAGGCGATAGCCCTGGATCAGACCATAACTACTGCGCAGCGTATATTCATCCTCCCGGGTAGCAGCTATATTTTTGCCGGTAGCATCATCTTCGACAAGCCGCAGGACAGGAGATGCATGGCCATTCGCCTTTAACTGTTTACACAGGTTTTCAACATGGATGGCGAGGCCTCCACCTCCAGCGTCAGCTCCACCTCCAGCGTCAGGTTGTTTATCCAGGATTTGCAGAATTTTCAAGACGGACCGAGTGCACCTAGAGTAGCAGTTGGTGGTACAGCCGCTCATACACGGGAAACGGACACATATAATAAGCCTCTGCGTGTGTACCGCCATACATTCCGGTAATGGCACGATAGCGGTTAAGACCTTCAATGGCAGACTTGAAGTCGATGCCAGCGAGTTGGCTCTGATAACAGTTAATTGCCTGCAGTTTTTTGTCCATGGTGGATGAAATATCGATTAGCACATTCGCATATATTGGCGACCATGTCTCATACCCCATGCAATTTAGATTTCTGGTGTAGTGACTGTCGAGCAGTTTGCAGGCTTCGATCAGGCAGCGGCTGGCAGCAAAGTGGTCGGCATGCAGGTCGGTTATGAACGGCAGGATTACAGTATCTGGCTTCCACTTTTCGATTTCATGAGCAAGCGTTTTGCTGATGCTTTCAATCTCCAGTGTGAGCTGGCTGTCCATTGCATCAAGGAACTGTATTTGCGTGACGCCGATCAATTCCATTGCCGACCGCATTTCAGCCCGGCGTGTCTCGATTAATGCTTTCTGTAATTTACCTGATTCAGGATTGGTATCAGACATTTGCCTGATCTGTGAACTGCCGAAGCGGCCATCTGTAAGCACTATTACGCGGACATCATGGCCCGCGGCCAAACATTTGCCAATTGTTCCTCCGCAGCCAATGCTTTCATCATCAGGGTGAGGTGCAAGTACCAGTATGCGTCTGCCGGGTGGTACTCCCAACGCTGGTATCTGCTGATACCGTTCGATATCACCGAGAGTTAGGTGCAACGCATTTTTGACCCATTGCGGTGCCACTAACCTGTAGAACAGTTTCAGTAATTTGCGTATCAGCATGATGAATACATTTCACCAATAATGATCAAATACAGGATAATGTTTTGCTAGGAGTCTGTCCGGTTTAACCATACAGGACAGGGACACTGAC
>JBFFRZ010000328.1:0-2110 GCA_041572715.1 Gammaproteobacteria bacterium | reverse complement strand
TACAGGGCAATGAAATTTACGTACTCGAAGTCAATCCTCGTGCTTCGAGGACGGTGCCTTTTGTGTCCAAGGCGACCGGCATCCCCTTTGCCAAGGTCGCTGCACGTTGTATGACCGGTACCTCGCTCAGGCAGCAGGGGATCAAGGAGCCTGCAAAATTTGCCCATTTTTCGGTCAAGGAAGCGGTATTTCCCTTCATCAAGTTTCCTGAGGTAGACCCCATTCTAGGGCCAGAAATGAAATCTACCGGCGAAGTGATGGGCGTTGCACGTGAGTTTGGGGCAGCCTATGCCAAGTCCCAGCTGGGGGCCGGAAACATCCTTCCCGAGGTTGGCAATGCCTTGCTGAGTGTCAGGAACGAAGACAAGCAAGGAGTTGTCAGCGTGGCCAGGGAACTGGTTGAACTCGGCTTTAACCTGGTGGCTACCCATGGCACAGCCCGGGTAATACAGGATGCCGGAATGCAATGTCTCTCGGTCAACAAGGTGAAAGAGGGGCGGCCACACGTGGTTGATATGATTAAAAATGATCAAATAACCTGTATCATCAATACCACGGAGGGCAAACAGGCGATCGCAGATTCATTCACCATGCGTCGTAATGCCCTGCAGCACAAGGTTTACTACACCACCACTTTGGCGGGAGGCCACGCAACCTGCATGGCGCTCAAACATATAAATAATATAGAAATCAACAGGCTACAGGATATACATAAAGAGATTTTCAATGAATAAAGTTTATCTTACTGTTCGCGGCGCCGAGGCTTTGAGGGCCGAGCTAAAAAATCTCAAGACTGTAGTTCGCCCCAAAATTGTGCATGACATTGCGGTCGCCCGTGCCCATGGGGATCTGAAAGAAAATGCTGAATATCATGCTGCCAGGGAACAGCAGAGCTTCTGTGAGGGTCGTATCAAGGATATCGAGGGTAAGCTGTCACATGCCGAGATCATAGATGTCACCAAGGCCCAAGCGAACGGCAAGGTGATTTTTGGTGCGACCGTAGACTTGATGGATGAAGATACCGAGGAGGAAATAACGTACCAGATTGTCGGCGAAGATGAAGCGGACATTAAAAACAACAAGATATCGATCACATCGCCCTTTGCCAGAGCACTTATCGGTAAAGAGGAAGGTGATATCGCGGAAGTACAGGCGCCGGGCGGCGTGCGAACCTATGAGATTGTCGAGGTCCGGTACGAAGGCTGAAATAGGTCATGCCCGGTCTACTAGAGTGTGATTACCGGGTTTTCCTGATTACGTCTGAATAAAGTTGCAATATGGCCGACACGCTGCACCAGTTCAGCGTTACTGCGCTCCAGCATTGTTTGAATAATCTTATCCCGTTCCTGGCGATCTTCGGCGGCCACTTTTACCGTGACCAGTTCGTGTATCAGCAGTGCCTCATCCAAAGCGGCCAACACCCCGTCTGTCAGACCGGCATTGCCCATCAGTACGACGGGTTTGCGGCTATGGGCCAGCCCACGCAGGGTTTTCTTTTGTTTCTCTTTCAGCATTCGCGGATAATCGGTAATTCCTTGGTGAGGTGCAATGGCTCTGATGAGATAGGTTGTTGGATTAATGACTAAGTCGAAGGGAACTCAGCGCAGCGCCTGGATGCAGGAGCATCTGGATGATGTTTATGTGCAAAAAGCCAATGCCGAAGGGTGGCGCTCAAGGGCGGTTTTCAAATTAAAGGAAATCGACGAAAAAGATCGCCTGATCAGGCCTGGTATGAACATCCTGGATCTTGGTGCAGCTCCCGGGGGATGGTCACAGTACGCAAGCCGCAAGCTGGCAGGTAAGGGCAACATTATCGCTACAGATCTCTTAAAGATGGACAGTCTTCCGGATGTGACTTTTATTCAGGGCGATTTCACAGAGCAGTCTGTGCTCGATGACATACTCAGTGCGCTCGACGCACAGCCACTTGACCTTGTAATGAGTGATATGGCCCCCAATATGAGTGGTATGAAGGCGATCGACCAGCCTAAATCCATGTATCTTGTTGAATTAGCACTGGATTTGGCATTGAACTCACTTGCCAGAGATGGTGTCTTTCTTACCAAGGTTTTCCAGGGTGAGGGATACGGCGAGCTGATTAAGACTATGC
>JBFFRZ010000327.1:0-2141 GCA_041572715.1 Gammaproteobacteria bacterium | reverse complement strand
TTTCAATAAATCTTATATGCCGGCCGACTGACGGTACCTCATCGGCAGCTGTTACGTCTCGATACTGACATATACCAAGATCACATCGAGTTTGCGACTGTCTTGTCAAACATGCGACAAGATCTCCAGTGACTGCTTGTGTAATCATATAGTTCATCAGAAACCCCATCCTGATGCAGGATAATTGATCCATGACGACATGGAGGGAACATTTCTATAGATTCGGTATTGGCTTATTGCTTAGAATGAATTATGGCATTCCGTCCTGAAGAAGCACACTGGTTTGATCTCTATGTTCCAAGGGAGCAAACAGTTTACGCTATTGAGGCCCTGGCGAGCACAAACCTGGTTCAACTCGAAGTTGATCCCACGCACCACTCCTCACTGGATCTTAAAAAACTCAAGGATACGACTGCCCGGTACAAAAAACTGATACCTCAGTATTCGGCATACTTGCCGGCACCGGGAGAGTTTGCGACCACGTTTGAATCCACGCCCGATGAGGATGCAGAAAACAGTCTGAACATCTTTATGCGTGTCACTAAAGACATCGATTCACTTCTGAACAACCTGGATACATTTAACCGTAAACTGGAATACCTGCAACTGCTTGAAGAATACCTGGAATCACTGGGGGACGATAAAGAGTCACTCGCGTCGATTGCCCATCACACGGAATTCCTGTTCAAGGTAATTTACGCGTGCCCTGGGAACTGCGGCCTTGAAGTCGATCAGAAACTCACTATACCAGTGTGCAAAGCCAGCCATGGCATGGAGCATGATTTTTTTCTGCTCGCAGACAAGCCGCAGAACCAGCATAAAATTCAGGAATTTTTCGAAAACGCTGGCTGCGAAGCCATTCATATACCGGAATGGCTGGACGATGATGTATTAACGCAGGAGAAGCAATTACAAAAGGAAATCGAGTCTGTTCAGGTTGATATCAGCCGGGTCGATGAACAACTCAAAGGCTATCAGACAAGCAAACGCGCTGGCCAGGCGATATCCAACCTTGAAATACTCGGCTGGTATACGAGGCATGCCGGCGATACCTCCTTCGAAAAGAAACATTGTTATATCACCGGGTGGGCGACTACAGATGATTTGAGCACACTGCAAAATGCCCTGGATAGAGACAATATTCATTCGATCATTCGCTTCTGCAAACCTCCGGCTGGTACCGATGCGCCTGTAACTTCCCGGTTATCCTGGTGGTCAGCTCCATTCCATATATTCACAACCATGATGGGAACACCTGGACGCAAGGAGGTAGACCCCGGCATAGTTTTACCCTTCATCGTACCGTTATTGTTCGGCTACATGTTTCCAGACCTGGGCCATGGACTGATTCTTATGGTAGTGGGTCTGCTTTTATATAAACGCTGGCCTGCCGGCAGGTTCCTTGTTCCCTGTGGATTGGCTGCCAGTATGTTTGGTTATGTATTTGGTGAAATTTTTGGCATTGAAGGCGTGTTACCCGCGATCTGGCTTCATCCGCTGGAGGACCCGATCGCAATCATGCTGGTACCACTATTCTTTGGTATTTTCCTGATGCTGCTTGGGCTGGTATTCAATGGTATCGAGGCATGGTGGCGCAAGGAGATCAGACTTTGGCTGTTATCGGATGCCGCTGTACTCACGCTATATGCATCAGCGCTACTGGCATTCATCCATTTTGATGCCCTTTGGATCACGTTGCTCTCAGTGGTCTGGTATACAACCGGCAGCCTCATAAGGCTACGACTCTACCAGCTTCCTGATTTTATCCCGGCGATGGGCAATCTGCTGCAAAGTATCTTTGAGCTATTTCTTAATACCATCTCCTTCCTCAGGGTTGGCGCTTTTGCCCTGGCTCATGCCGCACTGACATCCGGCGCCATGGAATTGGTACATTCCACTGAAAACATCATTGCCCAGGCCATTTTATTTGTGATACTGCAGATATTTATCATCGTCCTTGAAGGCTTCATCGTATTCGTGCAAACAACCCGACTGATATTGTTTGAATTTTTTCTTCGCTTTCTGCACGTTGATGGCAGAATTTTTAAACCGCTTAGATACAGATAAACGGCGAATAGTTTTTGGTTATAGGTAAGCGGCGGCTGCAAGGCCCGTATCAGGCACCAGAAAACATCTGGTGC
>JBFFRZ010000326.1:0-2165 GCA_041572715.1 Gammaproteobacteria bacterium | reverse complement strand
CGGCTGGCGCTCCCATAATCCGGTCGGCTCTTCTATGCCCCTGACCTTTGCCGGCAGGGTCAGGCCATCCTTAAGCATCACCCCCTTACGCAAACTTCTGATCGCTTCCTCGTCAGGTATACCTTCAACCTGCACCAGGTATGTTTTTGGCATCTTGTTGCGTGGATGGGCAATGCGATGCTGAAGTTTTCCATCATCGGTTAATACCAGCAAACCCTCTGAATCCCTATCCAGTCGACCGGCAGCATAGATATCGGGAATATCGATGTAATCAGCCAGGGTTTCTCTGCCTTCGGCATCGGTAAACTGACATAGTACCTGGTAAGGCTTGTTGAACAGCACAATCACAAATCGTTTACGTAAAACTCTTTAAGCACCTGGTACATGTAATACGGATCCTTTGCGCCACAGGTCTCCCGGATGGAATGCATGGCCCATTGAGGTACGCCGACATCAACTGTTTTGACTCCTATACCGGTTGCGGTGATCGGCCCAATCGTACTTCCACAGGCCATATCAGCACGCATGACGAACTCCTGCAATGGCACGTCAACATTTTCACATAACTGGCGAAACAGGGCGGCGGTCTCGGAATTGGTGGAATATCGTTGATTGGCATTGAATTTAAGTACCGGGCCATGATTCAAAAGTGGTCTATGATTGTCATCATGCTTCTGCGCATAGTTGGGATGCACACCATGGGCATTATCGCAGGAGATCATGACCGAGCGGTCAATCATGCGCGTAAACTCTTCGGCCGATGATAACAGTCGTTCCAGTACCGAGCGCAGGAATGGCCCCTGCGCACCATGAAAAGAACCGCTGCCTATTTCTTCATGATCGTAACAGACCAGTAATGATGGCTTACTGTGATCCGTATCAAGCATGGCCCTGAGACCGATGAAACAACTGACCAGGTTATCAAGCCTGGCACCGCTCAAAAACTGTCCGTCAATACCGGTAACAACAGGCTGCTGGCTGTCATAAAGCGACAGTTCAAAGTCCAGGATTTTCTCTATATCAATTCCGGCATGCTGCTCATGCAGCTGCTCCAGCAACATGTCATTGAAACTGCGTTCTTCCTGGTCGCCAAGCGCCAAAACAGGTTGCATGTCAGTCTGGGCATTGACACAACGTTCTTCATTCGCCGTTTTGTCAAGGTGTATGGCGAGACTTGGAATCACTGCCAGTGGTCGCCTGAAATCTATCAACCCGGAACGAATGCCTCCGCCCCTGGCTCTGAAAGTCACGCGACCGGCTATGGACAGGTCACGGTCAAACCATGGATTCAGCAAGGCCCCTCCATAGACCTCAACGCCCAACTGGTAATAGCCGCAATTACTCGCCCCTGGGCTCGGCTTCAGCTTGAGACATGGGCTATCGGTATGCGCGCCAACCATGCGAAACCCTTGCTGCAAGTAGTCATTGTCTGGCAACGTGAACGCAATGATGGAAGATTCATTCCTGCGGACATAATAATTCCCCGGGGCAGGTTTCCATTCATGGCTCTCATCGAGCACCTGGTAGCCTGCATCGGCCAGTTGTGCAGATATCATCGAGGCCGCATGAAAAGGCGTTGGCGATGAGGCTATATAATCAATCAAATCCGTATTAAAATCACCGACAGACATGGCTTTCCTACCTGAAATCAACAATACTGAAAAAGGCCTTCATCATATCCCTAACCATGCGGATTTGGTATATCAGCACCACAGTATGGCCACTGCCTTCTACCAACACCTGGGAAACATCACCATTGATACGCTTGCGAGATGGATATAGAAAAAATCAGCATAATTATCCCGTGCTACAACGAGGAAGAGACGATCCAGGCATTACTGGATGCGGTTTTTCAGGCAAACATTCCCTATGAAAAGGAAATCATCGTGGTTAATGATTGCTCGAGCGACCAGACCGCCCGGCAATTAGATCACTATCAGCACAGAGAAAGGATCACCTTACTTACCCATGAGGTTAACCTGGGCAAGGGTGCTGCATTAAGAAGCGGTATTATCGAGGCATCAGGTGATATCGTGATCATTCAGGATGCGGACCTTGAATACGACCCTGATGAATACCCGAACCTGCTGAAACCATTTGAAGATGGTGTGGCGGACGTGGTTTACGGCTCACGTTTCAAGGGCGCTTCAGCCGAGCGCATCCTG
>JBFFRZ010000325.1:0-2169 GCA_041572715.1 Gammaproteobacteria bacterium | reverse complement strand
CAGTGATGGTCATGACCGCCGAAAAAGCCAGCTCACTGGGTTTGAAGCCGATGGCAAGAATCAAGGGCTTTTCCAGTGCCGGCGTAGATCCTTCCGTAATGGGTACCGGCCCTATCCCGGCCACTACCGACTGTCTGAAGAAAGTTGGATGGGAAGTCTCGGACCTGGATCGAATTGAGGCGAATGAGGCCTTTGCTGCACAGGCAATGTCAGTTAACAAGTCATTAGGATGGGATACTGCTAAAGTAAATGTTACCGGTGGTGCAATTGCACTGGGTCATCCGATTGGTGCATCCGGTGCGCGCGTACTGGTAACGCTGTTGCATGGTATGCAGCGTGACGATGCTAAAAAAGGTCTGGCGACTCTTTGTATTGGCGGAGGTATGGGCGTAGCCATGGCGGTAGAAAAAATCGATTAGGGGGTAGGAAATGAGTTCACTCGAGGGAAAGATAGCCCTGGTCACCGGGGGTACCGGTGGTATTGGCACGGCAATCTGCCAACGTCTGGCTACAGCAGGCGCAAGGATTGTCACTACCTACATCAATGAGGAAAAGGCGAAGAAATGGCAGGCGGAACAATCTTTCGATAGTACCATCATCGCTTGTGATGTCAGTGATTACGGTGCCTGCGTCGCGCTGAAAGAACAGATTGAACAGGACCTGGGACCGGTCGATATCCTGGTCAACAACGCTGGCATCACCCGTGATGCCTCGTTTAAAAAAATGGATGCCGAGAAATGGTCCCAGGTAATTTCCACCAACCTGGATAGCGTATTCAATACCTCACACCAGTTTGTTAACGGCATGGCCGAACGGGGTTTTGGCAGGGTGATCAATATCTCATCGATCAATGGTCAGAAAGGCCAGTTCGGGCAAACCAATTACAGCGCTGCCAAGGCCGGAATTCACGGTTTTACCATGGCGCTGGCACAGGAAGTTGCGCGCAAAGGCGTAACGGTGAATACCATTTCACCCGGCTATATTGCGACCGAAATGGTAATGGCAGTACCAGAGGAAGTGCGCGAAAAAATCATTGCGCAGATTCCCGTTGGCAGGCTCGGTAAACCCGAAGAGATTGCCGCACTGGTGGCCTTTTTAAGCTCTGATGATGCCGGTTTTATCACTGGTGCAAACCTTGCTGCCAATGGCGGCCAACATATGCACTAATTTTCTACGGCGTCCGGCATTAAGCTTATAATTCCGGACCTATCAGGCAAGAGAGTACCTGTTATGACTACTGAACGACTAATCAAGAAATACCCCAACCGCCGTCTTTACGACACCACTACCAGCCGTTATATCACCCTGGATGAAGTCCGGCAGATGGTGGTAGAAGGTATTGAGTTCAAGGTGGTCGATAAAAAGTCCAACGAAGATATCACGCGCAATATCCTCTTGCAGATCATCATGGAGCAGGAATCCGGTAACGGTGAGCCAATGTTCAGCGCCGACCTGCTTACGCGTTTCATTCAGAACTATGGCGAAAAGACCCAGGCCGAGTTCAGCAATTTCATGGAAAAGAGCCTGGAGTTTTTTGGCAAACAGCAGGAATTGTTGCATGAGCATCTTGCCAAACCGCTGAAGAACACGCCCGGGGAATTCTGGGTGGATATGGGCAAGAAACAGATGGATGCCTGGCAAGACATGCAAAGGCAGTTTTTTGAATCGCTCGCTGCAACAACGCCAAAAAAGAAGCCTTAAATCATTTCAGGTAATAAAAATTTGTGCCGATTGCAGATAATCCACAGTTGGCAAAACAGATAGTAGCGAAAACCGGGGTTTGAGAGTAATTTCGCCAGTATCGAAAAAATCCCAGTAATCCTGTTATACCCTAGAATCCAGTCGTATCTCCCTCGTCGCCCGTGTGCACGATTGTTTCTACCTGGCTATTTTTAACCAGGTAGAATAACTCATCGCGAAAAAGCACCTTATCGAAACAATACTCATCTTCCGACTGCTGCCAGCTCAGACATAACTGGTGATTGGCTGCATGCCACTTGCCCCTGCGCTGGGTATCCGATGACTTGATCGATTGTTTCATCGAACCGTCTTTGGAAAGATAAGTCAGGACCTCTGTCCTTGTGCGAACATTGAGACTATGCAGTGTTTTACCAGCAAAGAACCCTATAATTTGAGAGCTATTAAGATGGTAATACTTTTCAGTGTCGT
>JBFFRZ010000324.1:0-2184 GCA_041572715.1 Gammaproteobacteria bacterium | reverse complement strand
GCCGTCATCCTCAATCGTCCGACATAGACCGCCAACGTAGTCATTCTTTTCGAGCACAGTCACCTTGCCGCCTTTTGTCGCAACCTCGTGACCCGTGGCCAGCCCGCCTGGGCCGCCGCCGAGGATGATCACATGTTCCGGCCGGTAACTCATAGCGGATTTCTGCCCCGGGCGAGGGTTACCCTGTTATAGATCCAGCTGAGCAGCAGGCTCAACAGGTAGATGATTGCGAAAATTTCAAGTGCCCCGACAATGCCGCCCACATAGCTGACGGTATACCCGGGCAGATATTGCGAAAGAAGCTCTGCATGGTCACTCTCATCGGCCGTTCCGCGGAATACCAGCCAGCTGGTTGACACAAGCAGCCCCAGTGAAACAATCGTACCCAGCGCCAGGCCCAGATAATTGCCATCGAAACGCAGCGTGACATCGAGCAGGTCGTCCTTGCCATGGCCGTGACGAAGGCAGGCCTCGACCTGTGAGGGAATACTGCGCGCATATATCCGGTAAAACATGGCCGCTAGCAATGCACCAATACATGCACCCCAGAACAGGCCGATCCATGCACCGGCATGACTGACGCTGTAGCCCGGCAGAAACACACCAAGCAGGTTAAGGTACTGCCCCGGATTGTCCATCCCGCGATACATCGACATATAGGTCATTACAAACATTATCAGGCCACTGAAACAACCGAAGACACCCGCGAGCAGCAGGGTATTGAGCTTTACAGCCGAATGCAGCAACTGCTGATTGATTTCTTCAGCCGCCCCTGTATCCGTATTCACGTGTGATATATCCGACATGCCAGTTCTTCCTCGTGGCTATTCCGCCATCATTCTCCACCAGGCCGAACGCACGACAATCGTTATGATGTAGAGGTAGTGCGTGAGATTCCAGAGTACGGCCAGTATATAGCCGACTACCGCCCCGAGCAGCCACATATAGAAAGCGCCCAGCAGTCCACCGGACCAGCTGACACGGTATCCCGGGAGGTAAATACCCAGCAGTTCCAGATGCCCTCCGACCTCCCAGCCAGTTGGTGCACCTGTTATCAATAGTGCAAACGTTGCCGCCCTCAGCGCCAGCGCCCAGACCGTACCAAGGGCAACCGCCAGTGCAACCGGGTCCATCTTTGCGAATGCCGCCATCAGGATGGCCTTGTCGGCACTGTCAGACTTGTTTGTCATTGGATCTACCTTCGCGGATCTGGCAGGAAATCAGATTTGTTTCTCGCCCAGGAGTGTATCGAAATAAGCGATGGTTTTCTTTAGACCTTCTTCCAGCTTGATGGTCGGCTCCCAGCCGAGTTTTTCCCTGGCCACAGTGATATTCGGGCAACGCTGGGTCGGATCGTCGCTGGGCAGGGGCTTAAATACCAGTTCCGAGCGCGACCCGGTCAGATCAACGACCTTCTGCGCCAGTTCCAGAATGGTGAATTCCCCCGGGTTGCCAAGGTTCACCGGGCCGGTTACATCATCCGGACTGTCCATTAGCCTGACGAAACCGTCAATCATGTCGTCAACGTAGCAGAATGAGCGGGTCTGGTCCCCCTTGCCATAGATGGTAATTGGCTCATTGGCCAGTGCCTGAACAATAAAGTTGGAAACCACTCGCCCGTCATTAGGGTGCATATAAGGACCGTAGGTGTTGAAAATGCGCGCGACCTTGATAGCAAGCTGATGCTGCCTTAGATAGTCGAAGAACAGGGTCTCCGCGCAACGCTTGCCTTCATCATAGCAGGAGCGCACCCCGACGGGATTGACGTTACCCCAGTACCCCTCAACCTGCGGGTGTATCTCGGGATCACCATAAACTTCGCTGGTTGATGCCTGGAGAATTTTCGCCCCGATCCGCTTGGCCAGCCCCAGCATGTTAATAGCCCCGTGCACGCTGGTCTTGGTGGTCTGCACGGGGTCATGCTGATAGTGAATCGGACTGGCCGGGCAAGCCAGGTTATAGATCTCATCGACTTCCACATACAAGGGAAAACAGACGTCATGCCTGTTTACCTCAAAGTAGGGGTTATCCATGAATTCGACGATATTGCGTTTACTGCCCGTGAAGAAGTTATCAACACAGAGGATGTCATGGCCATCACTGAGCAGTCGTTCGCAAAGATGTCTGCCCAGAAATCCTGCACCGCCTGTAACCAGTATCCTTTTCAAAGCATTAAATCTCCTG
>JBFFRZ010000323.1:0-2218 GCA_041572715.1 Gammaproteobacteria bacterium | reverse complement strand
GGGGGGTGCCCCACGCCCACCCGCCGCTTTTAACCCGGACCACTACATGACGTAAACCATGATGAAACAGTATTCACAAAAACTAACGGTCCTCATACTAGCCGCATTGCTGCTGGCTGGTTGTACCGGGGTGCCGGAAGGAATCACGCCGGTGACGAACTTTGAAATCAAGCGCTACCTTGGAAAGTGGTACGAAATTGCACGTTTAGATCACCGCTTTGAACGCGGCATGAACCAGGTTACTGCCGACTACAGGTTGCGTGATGATGGTGGAATCGAGGTGATCAACCAGGGTTATCTTGTCGAGGACGGGGAGTGGAAGGCAGCTAGTGGCAAGGCGTATTTCGTGGACGGGCCGGATACAGGCCATCTGAAAGTTTCCTTCTTTGGGCCGTTCTATGCCTCCTACGTCATTTTCGAGCTGGACTATGTTGGTTATGAATACGCATTTGTGACCAGCCACGATAAATCCTACGTGTGGTTACTATCCAGGACCCCAACAATCAGTGAGCCCGTTAAGCAATTGTTTCTGGATCGTGCGCGTAAGCTGGGTTTCCCAATGCAAGATTTGATATTTGTTGACCATTTTCCAAAAGTCAGTTTCAAGGAGAACTAAAGATATGAAGGTTGGAGTAATAGGCGGTACCGGGTATATAGGCAGTTATCTCATCGATGCCCTGCTTGATTACGGATTACAGCCCGTAGTGCTGGTTCGCCCGGGTAGCCAGGCGAGGCTCAGGCACGCCGACCATTGCCAGGTTATTGATGGCGATCTGGGTGATGTCGATGCAATCCTGCGTCTGGTCAAGCAGGTAGACGCGGTCATTTATAACGTTGGCATCTTGCGGGAATTCCCTGCGAGGGGCGTTCGATTTAGCGAGCTTCACGAGAACGCGGCACGACATGTCATCGATGCATCGGTACAGGCAGGCGTATCCAACTTTCTGCTGATGAGCGCTAATGGTGTTAACCCGCATGGCACGCCTTACCAGCGCCATAAACATGCGGCTGATGAGTACCTGGCCGGTTCCGGGCTGAATTACTCGATATTCAGGCCTTCCGTGGTGTTTGGTGATCCACGGGGTCGTATGGAGTTTGCGACCCAGTTATGCAGGGATATCGTCTGTTCTCCATTACCGGCGCCATTGTTTTTTGATGGTTTGAATCCGATGAAAGCAGGATGTTTTGAGCTGTCTCCCGTGCACGTTGAAGATGTTGCACGCGCATTCGTTAACCAGCTGGTTTCTCCTGCTGAAACCAATCGCATTTTTCATCTGGGTGGTTCGGCGATTCTCAGCTGGAAAGAGATACTGACCACGATTGCAGCGGCTATTGGTCGGCGCAAACTTATGTTACCTGTGCCGGTGCAGGGTGTGAAAATTGTAGCGGGTCTACTGGACCAGTTCGAACAGTTTCCGGTGACAAGGGATCAATTGAATATGTTAATGGAAGGCAATATCTGCAGTGTCGAAGATCTAAAAGGCATGGGTATCACGCCCAGACGTTTTGAAGTCGGCGAACTGGCTTACCTTGCCAATGCCTACGGCGGTCATACCGCCTCTGCGGGCACACAGTCCAACGCCGGAAAATGCGGTGTCTGAAGACTTCAACGTACTGAATGAGCCACTTGAAGAATGTGGTGCATCGCCGGTAACAGGATTCTACCGGGATGGACTGTGTCGAACCGATAAAGCTGATGGTGGCCGACATACAGTCTGCGCAATCGTCAGTGATGAGTTTCTGCAGTACTCCAAATCTAATGGTAACGATCTGATCACGCCATCCAGGCAACATGCATTTCCAGGGCTGGTAGAGGGCGACCGCTGGTGCCTTTGTGCAAACAGATGGTTACAGGCGCATCGCGCTGGTGTAGCGCCGCCGCTCTATCTTCGTGCAACTCATCGTAGTACGCTTGAGCTCATCGACCTGGATACCCTGCTGCATTATGCGCTGGATAAACCTGCACACTCCTGAATCCTGTCATGAAAACCCGTACACCCTTTACCCAGGCATTTGATCAGCTGCCTGATACGTTACCTGTTTTTCCACTGGAAGGGGCAGTATTGTTTCCGGGTGGCAGTCTTCCGCTGAATATTTTTGAACCCAGGTATCTCAATATGGTCCAGGATGCTTTGCGCACGCATCGGCTTATCGGCATGATCCAGCCACGTGATGAAAGCAAGGTGCCATCGCTATATGACGTTGGCTGCGCGGGGCG
>JBFFRZ010000322.1:0-2258 GCA_041572715.1 Gammaproteobacteria bacterium | reverse complement strand
GTTGTAACCCGGTTAGACTGTTCTTCGAACTGCTGGTCGAGCCAGTCAAACCATTGCTCAAGGCCCTCGCCACTGCGCGAGGAAAGCGTCATAACCGGCGCAGGATTTGCCAGTTCACGCAGGCATCCTTCAGCCCTGGCTGGCTCAAAATCTCCCAGTACTTCGAGTAAATCAGACTTGGTGAGCAGCATCGCATCTGCTGCGCGGAACATGACCGGATACTTCGCCGGTTTGTCATCACCCTCCGTGGATGAGAGCAAAGTAATATTGTAATGCTGCCCCAAATCAAAGCTGGCGGGACACACCAGGTTGCCGACGTTCTCGATGAACAGGATATCGATATCATCAAGGCTCATTTCGTGGAGGGCGGAATGTACCAGGTGGGCATCCAGGTGACAGGCCGTACCGGTGGTGATCTGAACTGCCGGAACGCCTTTTTCACGAATGCGCGCCGCATCATTTTCAGTTTCCAGGTCACCTTCAACAACACCGATGCGATACCTGGAATTGAGCCGCTCAATGGTAGCCTCCAGCAATGCTGTCTTGCCTGAACCGGGCGACGACATCAGGTTTATTGCCAGCACCCCGTGACGATCAAAATGCTCACGATTGTGTGCGGCTGCATGGTCATTCTCATGCAGCAGATTTTTCAGCACGTCAATCGTTCCATCATGCTTGCCGCCTGGCTCGACCAAATGCCTGTTACCTTCAGTTACCGTACAACCACATGTCTCACACATCTCAATTTACCTTTTGGGTTTACTGCCCATGCATCATGTATGGGTATTAATGTAAAGTCTGGCCTTCGGGCGATTCAGTTTGATCGGGGCCTTCCAGCTCTACCTGCTGGAGCATCAATTCATCACCGGTCAGCAACTCGGTTTGCCAGTTACCGCAGTGCCCACAGGTCAGTTTATTCGTGCTCGCGATACTGTCCCGCCCACACTTCGGGCAGTGCACCTGTATTTGACTGTCATGAAACTGAAGTTCCGCATCCTGTGCTGGTGTACCAGCGCTGGCGATCGGGAAAGCATCCTTGAGCAGTTCAGGTACCACTCCGGACAAGGGCCCAATCTGTAAATGCACCACGGCAATACGCTTGCCCGGATACTCGCCGGCTATCTGATCCAGCTGATCAATTAGCGACTGGCATATTGCCAGTTCATGCATTGACCACTACCTCATCACTGGCATCCTGTTCAGCTTCCCTGGCCAGCATCTCATCATAAATCTCCCATGCCGTTCTGGCTTCGGCCGCCGATACTTTCTGGATCGCATAACCGACATGGACAACCACATGGTCACCGACTTCCACCTGCTCATGCTGTAACATGAAAAGACTGACTTCCCGCTCGATACCCTTTGCTTCACAACGGGCGGTAAAATCACTAATTTCCATAACCCTCATGGGAATACCAAGACACATTTTGACTGATCCCGAAAAAAACCTGCATAAAGACTAACACCATAATGCGTTATTCGCTTAATCCAGGTCAATAACTGCGGATATGGTTATTGGCATATCGGCAGTAATATCTCCGGTATATTAATAGTCACAAATATACTGATGTTTCTTCCAGCACTATCCATTTTCCCTGCATTTAATCTATGATCTGCTTCAACAAATAATGACCTGGATCAAGACTACTAACAGGGGATAACGATATAAATTACGCCCATGCTGGATATGGAAACCACTTCAGATTACATCCCGGACAATAGCAAACTGGCTGCCGCCAGCGCTGGCCAAAAGTTACTGGTACTGGCGATTGGTAACCTGTTAATGACTGACGAAGGCGCCGGTATCCACGTCCTGAATTATCTGATTGAGCACAACGATGAAGATCCTTCGATCGAATACATGGATGGGGGGACTTTAAGCTTTTCTATCGCGGCGCATATTGAGAATGCCGACCAGTTGATCGTTATTGATGCCGCTGAACTGCATGCCCCGCCCGGCACGGTCAAGGTTTTCACTGGTGATGACATGATCGGCCAGTTAGGCAGCTGCAAACTGAGCGTGCATGAGGTAGGCCTGATTGATCTCATGGATATGGTTCGGCTGAACGATCGTATGCCCAAACTACACGCGCTGATTGGCATCCAACCGTTAACCATTGCAGACTGGAATGACCAGCCAAGCGAAGCCGTCGCTGCAGCCATACCCGGGGCGGCCGCCGAGGTCAATCGCCTGATCAGTGAGTGGCATCATGTCAACTGAGATACCGGTCATCATTGATACGGCTACAGCCAAGCCG
>JBFFRZ010000321.1:0-2281 GCA_041572715.1 Gammaproteobacteria bacterium | reverse complement strand
GGGCCTTCGGAATCCATGTAGTTCTTTAACTCACTCGTATCAATTCCACTAGGCGCGCCTTCATAGGCAGTTTCCGCTTTAGAGCCACTTTTCGGCTTCGCAAGGGCGGTGTTAACAGACAACGCAAGTGTGGTTGCCACAAACAGACTGCCAATCAGTTTGGTCGAAATCATGATCTAGCTCTCCTTCAGGTTAGTCGGGTATACCTCAGCAATTTCTGTGGTGGAGCCTATGAAAAGAAATCGCATCTGAAATTGATGTTTATCAATTCGGTAATTTAAGTTCGAGCAATTTGATTTAGATCAATTGGACAGATTCTGCTGACTGATCAGATCACCAGGCCTTCAAAAGCAACAGCCAGGATAAACGCTGAATTCTCAAACGGGATGATGATGTGTAGAAAGAAGTTTCTCTCGGCATCAGAGAGAACCCTGATGCCTGTGTTGTTTTACTGATTAATGAAGTGCAAGTATTGTATCGATATGACATCGCCGCTCTTGCGCGTCCATACGACCGCCAGGGATGGCGGGAGTGCAGATATTGCAGGAGCATTTATCTGCCACCCATCCTGGCATCGCCGCTCCGGCGTCCTGCCTCTCGCGGCATACGATGTACAGGATGTACGAGTGTCGCGAAGGACATGGACGTCCGAGAGCGACCTGCCCATCCATGGGCATAAAAAAGCCGCTGCCCTCTCGGGTAGCGGCTTTACAGACAGTTAAATCAGGAGGATAACTTCCACTGTCCATGCCTGCTCATGCTCTGAATGAAACAACAACATAGAGACTTCCGTGCTCATCTGCCTGACGATTGAAACCGGGTACCAATGACAAGGTCCAATTCTTCATCCATGTCAGCTTGCTGTACCAGCAGAACTTTACAGGTTCGTTATATTCTCATGTACTGTTTGAGCCATTCAATGACGCAGGTCAAGTTTGCCCAATTACTCAGACATTAACGAAGGATGCGCAAGGAATTGGCGACCACGATCAGCGAGCTGGCACTCATGCCAATGGCCGCGAGCCACGGTGGTACAAACCCCATAGCAGCTGCGGGTATGGCACTGAAATTGTAGATCAGGGCCCACGCGATATTCTGTTTGACTATGCGCATCGTTTTTGTCGTAACAGCGAAGGCATCGATCAGATGTTCCAACCGGTCGGACAACAGCACCATGTCTGAACTGACCGACGCCAGTTGCGTACCGCCGCCCATGGCAATTGACACCTGTGCCCTCGCCAGTACCGGCGCATCATTGATGCCGTCCCCAACCATGACGACAACATCGCCATTCTTCTGCTGCTGATCAATATAAGCCAGCTTGTCTTCCGGCAATGCCTGCGAGATATAGTCGTGAACACCGAGCTCATTTGCCAGCAACCCTACAGCCGCCTCGTTATCTCCACTCAGAATTGAAACTCTCCTGCCCTGGTTCAGCAAGGACTGCATCAATGCCCGGGCGCCTGCCCTGACCTGGTCTCTGAAGACAAGTCGGGCAACCACCTTCTGCCGGTTGCATAACCAGATTGTGGTGCCGGATTGATCAGCCTCGTTTACAGGTAATTCGGCATCACTATATCGCCGGGTGAACTCATCATTGCCCAGGTACCACTGCTGGCCATCGACCTTTGCCGATACCCCGTTACCCGGGTGGTTGGTAATATCGGCTACCCTATGGCCGGCTTCCCCTGCAGCTTCGATTACTGCCCGCGCAATCGGGTGCTCGGACCCATATTCCAGCTGTGCTGCAATAGTGAGCACCTGCCGGTTATCGTATTGCGGATCAAGACAATCCACATGGTATAACTCCATTTTGCCTTCGGTCAGCGTGCCGGTTTTATCAAACACAAATTGACCTGCCTGCGATAGAGTTTCAATACTGTGTCCCCTGACGGTTAACAGGCCCAACCGGGTCAGGCGTGCCGTTGCTGCGCTCATTGCAACCGGTGTGGCCAGCGACAGGGCACATGGGTAGGTCACTACCAGCACCGAGATGGTGATCGCAATCCAGTGCGGGTCACCCCGGGTCCACCAGTAGGCAGCGACTGCTGATGCAAGTAGCAGGATGGCGAGCACAAACCTCGAAGCTACCCGATCAGCAAACCTCGATATGGCCGGTTTTTCCGCAGTCGCCTGATCCAGCATATCGAGGATGGTCGACAGAACGGCGCCCTTGCCCAGCCTGCTGACCTGCATCCTGAACGGGCTGGTGATATTAATACTGCCACCAATGACTTCACTGTCCCTAGTCTTGTCGACCGGTAACGATTCACCGGTCAGT
>JBFFRZ010000320.1:0-2300 GCA_041572715.1 Gammaproteobacteria bacterium | reverse complement strand
TACCATCGTTACGAGCGTGCGGAAATGAAAATCAAGATGGAACAGGAAAACCTGTCGCATTTTGGCCCCGAAGCCAACGAATTTGGCGCCCTTATGGACACCTTCAAATCCTATGGCGAAACCGGTATGTGCCAGCGCCGCTACTACCTGCACAGCGACGAAGAGGCGGAACTTCACAATGGGCGTCTCGGCACGGACAAGAAGCCTGGTGAATTCACCCCATGGGAGGACATCGAGACCGGGACTGACCTGCTGTTTTATGAAGGGCTGCACGGGCTGGCAAGATCGGGTGAACATAATGTCTCGGAACATGTCGACCTCGGTATCGGCGTAGTGCCCATAGTAAACCTGGAATGGATTCAGAAAATTCACCGCGATAACGCAGAACGCGGCTATACCGCCGAAGCCATTGTCGACAGTATCCTGCGTCGTATGCCCGACTACATCAACTACATCACCCCGCAGTTCTCGCGCACGGACATTAACTTCCAGCGCGTTCCGACTGTTGATACTTCAGACCCGTTTATCGCCCGTGATATACCAACGCCGGATGAAAGTTTCGTCGTCATCCGTTTTCGTGACCCGAAAAAGTTCGGCACCGACTTTCCCTATTTACTGTCAATGATCGATGGGTCGTTCATGTCACGTCGCAACTCGATCGTCGTGCCCGGCGGGAAAATGGGCATGGCCATGGAAATTATTCTCGCTCCAATCATCCACGACATGATGGCTAATCGATAGACGAGTCATGAAAATATTCGCTTCGGCGTTTTCAGACAAATGGTCATGGCAGGAATCAGTAGCTGACTGCCTGAACCAGATCAAAGACAAAACCCAGGGTGCCACCCTGGGTTTTGTTTATGTGGCAGACCATTTTGTGCCTCATCTGCAAGCGATACTTGAGACACTCAAAGAGCAATCGCCAACTGATCAGTGGGTTGGCACAACCGGTATCGGTATCTGTGCGCCAGGAAAAGAATCCTACGAACAACCCGCCCTGTCCCTGATGGTTACCGACATCAATCCTGACCATTTTCGGGTATTCAATTCACTGGATGACAATCTTGTCGAATTCAGCAAGCAACACAGCACGTGGTATACGCAGAACGAGGCCCACCTTGGCATTCTGCATGGCGACCCGGGCAATGCCGCTCTACCGACGCTGATCGAACAATTGGCCGACATACTTCCCAACCGCTATCTCGTTGGTGGCCTGACCTCTTCCCGTGGTGACAATCTGCAAATCACCGAGTGCGGTCTGACCAAGGATAGTATCTCAGGGGTATTGTTTTCAGAAGAGGTTCCTGTGGTTACCGCCCTCACCCAGGGATGCTCTCCAATCGGTCCAAAACACCAGATTACAAGTTATCAGCGAAATGTCATCATCAGCCTGGATGACCAACCTGCGCTTGAGGTGATGAAGCAGGACATGGGGGAAATACTCTCTCGCGACATGCAGAATATGGGTAGCTATATCTTCGCCGGTTTTCCGGTAAAGGGGTCAGACACCGGGGACTACCTGGTACGCAACCTGATGGGGGTTGATGAGCAAAACAACCTGGTGGCGGTAGGCGAGATGCTTGATGAACACGATAATATGATGTTCTGCCGACGCGATGGCAACACAGCGCGTGAAGACATGCAGCGGATGTTGCAGAAAATAAAATCCCGTATCGGCAAACAGCAACCGAAAGGCGCCCTGTATTTTACATGCCTTGGCCGCGGACGCTCACTGTTCGGCCCGGACTCAAATGAACTGAGGATGATCCAGGAAGAGCTCGGTGATATTCCGCTCACCGGCTTTTACTGCAATGGAGAGATCGCCCACAATCAGTTGTATGGGTACACTGGCGTACTGACTGTTTTCCTGTAGAAATCAATAATGATTTACACCACCCTTGGGCAGACCGATATCCAGGTGAGCAAGATCTGTCTTGGCTCCATGACCTGGGGTGAGCAAAACAGCGAGCAGGAGGCACACCAACAGCTCGACTACGCCCTCGAGCGCGGCATTAATTTCATCGACACGGCTGAGATGTACCCGATACCCACCAGGTCTGAAACGCAGGGGCTTACCGAAACCTATATCGGTACCTGGCTTAGCAAGATCAGTCGTGACCGGGTTGTGCTTGCCACCAAGATTACGGGTCCTGCCATATGGATTCCCTGGATACGTGACGGTAAATCACGGTTTACCGAGAAGAACCTGAATGAAGCCGTGGATGCCAGTCTCAGGCGTTTGCAGACGGACTACATAGACCTGTACCAGCTACACTGGCCAGACCGGCCAACAAACTATT
>JBFFRZ010000319.1:0-2301 GCA_041572715.1 Gammaproteobacteria bacterium | reverse complement strand
TTTCTGTCAAGGTCCCAGACCCAAAGTTTTCCTCGCAAACCAAAGAAAAGCTCGTTTCTTCCGAAGTCAAAGGTGCTGTGGAATCTGCATTTGCCGAAAAACTGGGAGAATTTCTGCTGGAAAATCCACCCGAGGCCAAGGCGATTACGGGCAAGATCATTGACGCCGCTAGGGCTCGGGAAGCGGCCAGGAAAGCCAGGGAAATGACCCGTCGCAAGGGGGTGCTGGATATTGCAGGGTTACCGGGAAAACTGGCCGACTGCCAGGAAAAGGACCCTAGTCAATGTGAATTATTCATTGTTGAGGGAGATTCCGCCGGTGGTTCCGCGAAGCAGGGAAGAAACAGAAAGTATCAGGCGATACTACCGTTGAAGGGAAAAATCCTGAACGTTGAAAAGGCGCGTTTTGACAAGATGCTGTCATCGGCCGAAGTAGGAACACTGATCACGGCGATGGGAACCGGTATTGGAAAAGATGAATTCAATATTGAAAAACTGCGTTATCACCGGTTAATCATCATGACCGACGCGGACGTCGATGGCTCCCATATTCGCACATTGCTGCTCACGTTCTTTTATCGCCAGATGCCAGAGCTGATTGAAAAGGGTCATGTGTATGTCGCACAACCCCCACTGTACAAAGTGAAGAAAGGCAAACAGGAACATTACGTGAAAGATGACGCTGAATTGAATAGCTACCTGCTACAGATTGCACTGGAAAACAGCGTACTGCATACCGGTACCGGAGATGGTTCAATATCGGGAGCCGCGCTGGAGAACCTGGCTACGCAGTATGTTAGCGTCATGGCAATTATTGAACGATTACAGCACAGGATTCCCGTAGAGGTTTTATCAACCATGATCCAGAATCCGATTGGTGACCTGGAACATATCCAGTCAAACCTGGAAGGCTTTATCGAGGCACTCAATAGCAAGAGCGATGATCGTTATGGCTATCTGTTTGATGATAATAAGGGAGATGGCTTCAACATTCATCTGCAGGTTACACGCCATGGGGTCACCACAACCAAAACAATAAGCCATGAGTTTTTTGCAACCAAGGAATACCATGAGATCCGGCAACTGAGTGAAAACCTTAAGGGGTTACTGGGTGCCAAGGCGCGTATTGAACGTGGTGACCAGTCGCACAAGGTGAAATCATTCGATGAAGTCATGAACTGGATACTCGACCAGGCGCGTAAGGGACAGAGCATACAGCGTTACAAGGGCCTTGGTGAGATGAACCCGGATCAACTATGGGAAACCACACTGGACCCGGAAACCCGTCGTCTGTTGCAGGTCAGGGTTGAAGACGCTATTGCGGCTGATGAGATCTTTACTACGCTGATGGGTGATAATGTAGAACCACGCAGGGATTTTATCGAAAGCAATGCATTATCTGCGGTGAATATCGATATTTGAGTTCAATGTATTGACGGAAAAATGATTGCAGTAGCGATCAGCAGTAAAAGCAAGACTATCCCGATCCAGATGATGGCCGGTGTCCGATAGCGTAATTCCGGTGTCGCCTGAACTATCTGCTGATAATCTACGGATAAAATTGTCCTGCCCTTTTTGCAGTGAATCACATAGAGTGAATAAAGGCCAATGATAGTAACTATCGGGAAGCCGGCCAGGCCAACGATGGAGAACAACGTTGCAGGAATTCTGGCGCCAGGTTTTAGTCGGCGAAGCTGCACCGCAGTCCAGACCAGAATCAAAGTCAGGACAATGAGTCCAAGGGCAATCAGTATCCCATCAGCTCGATTGCTCGCGTTAATGGTAAAGACATAGCCAATAGCAGATAAGCCAAGAGGTATGGCTACCAGGTAGAAAATCATGCCAACAGATTTGATCGAGGCCTCGTGTCCGAGATGTTCCAGTCGGATTTTCTGCTGCTCGCTAGCTTCAGGGATGATATTGGTTTCAGGTGCCCGATAGGGATTGTTCGCGTCCTGTGACATGTCTCAGGTTTTGCGTTTGTGAAGTTCCCCGGTATAAGGCGTGAAACTGATCTGCTTCATTTGTGTTTCTATCCACTCCTCCGCCTGTTGGTTTAACTCGGATGGATCCTTGCCCTTGCTTTCTATCGGCTTTCCTATCACAACATCTATAGTGCCCGGCCGTTTGATAAAATCGTTACGTCGCCAGAACTCACCTGAATTGAGCGCGACAGGAATGACCGGGTAGCCGGATTGGGTGGCAAGTATTGCAGCGCCCAGACCGTAGCGACCCTTTTTGCCAGGAGGTACGCGCGTGCCTTCCGGAAAAATCACCACCCATTTACCACTATCAAGTGTCT
>JBFFRZ010000318.1:0-2329 GCA_041572715.1 Gammaproteobacteria bacterium | reverse complement strand
CATCATCGTCGGTTAGCAGGCATTCGATACCCAGCGACATATCCTCCAGTCGTCCGGCCGCATTCAAGCGGGGCGCGATGGCAAATCCCAGGTCAGCTGATTTGAGCTGATGTAACGATCTTCCGGCAGTTTGAATAATCGCCCTGATACCGGCATGAGTATGTCCGGCCCGAATTCTTCTTAAACCCTGTTCGACCAGTATCCGATTGTTCTGGTCCAGCGGCACCACGTCCGCTACCGTGC
This sequence comes from Gammaproteobacteria bacterium, assembly GCA_041572715.1. Classification (GTDB taxonomy): domain Bacteria; phylum Pseudomonadota; class Gammaproteobacteria; order JAJDYQ01; family JAJDYQ01; genus JAJDYQ01. The sequence goes on along the minus strand of JBFFRZ010000318.1, from coordinate 2,086 downwards.
CCAGTGCGACGAGGTCTAGCAAGTTGGCCAGGTTGGGCTCGGGCTGTCCGTGCTGTTCAAACCAATGGTTATTACGCATCAATGCCCGCAGCGCCAGCAGCACATAAAACATGACCCCTACCCCGGCCAGCATCTTGCTTTGAAATGTATCGCCCGGCTGATTCGGATTGACGATGATATTAGCCTCGGGCAGCTGCTCACCGGGAAGATGGTGATCTGTAACCAGTACATCGATCCCCGCTGTACGCGCTGCCTTTACGCCGGCAATGCTGGTGATGCCATTATCAACGGTGACAATCAAATGGGGATGATACTGTCTTGCAATCTCGACAATTTCCGCTGAAAGTCCATAGCCATATTTGAATCGACTCGGAACAAGGTAATCAACTGATTGCAGACCAAGCGCACGCAGGCCGCGGATTGCGACGGCGCAACTGGTTGCGCCATCCGCATCGTAATCTCCTATGATGAGCACGCTTTGCTGGTTGCTAATAGCCTGAAACAGTCTCTCTGCGGCCTGTTCTATATTGAGCAAAGCATCGAAAGGCAGCAACTGATCCAGCCTCAGCTCAAGTTGCCTTGTGCTTGTTATGCCCCTGGCCAGGTAAATTCGCTTGAGTAAATCGGGTATTCCTTCCAACGGCATACCGGGAACCTTACGTTGACAGACAACCGGCTTCATGATTGAACAAGGTAATTTGATAGTGGGCGGGAACGCTTCCAGAATGAACGGAACTTGGCTGGCGTACAGTGAAAGTTGAGCCTGCCGTCAGACACAACTTGCAGACTTCCAATGTCACCCTTTTTTAGCCCCGTGAGCAAAGGCAGGATAATTTCCTGGTCGATGATCTCCAGTGTTTCCAGCCAGCGGTCCGGATGACTCAGTCTGCGTGAATGCAGCAAACGGTCCTCCACTATCAGCATATTCTGCTGGTACCTGGATACCATGATACCGTCGGTCAGCGGCTTGTGGCGATTTGAAGTATGGTGACAAAGTGACTGTACATAGTCGCTACCACCGATGCAGCAGTCAAAGACAGCAGCTTTTTTTTGCGGTAGCTGCCCCAGGCCCCAGAACCACAGACTGTTAACCGTCTGCTGACCATGATACTCACGACTTTCATTCACTGTGGACTGGTTGAGTACCATCTGTATCTCATTGAACAGGGTATGCCAGCGACGGCCGTGTTCACCTGTAGGCAGGTAATTATTCACTGGTTTCATCACGGCCTCGTGGAGCGGCGTACATTCTATTGCGGGCGGGTGCTCCCGAAAATTCAGATACCACCGCTGTGTAGTTGGCGCATAAAAGTCAGCCTCGTATTCGGCAAACAGGGGTTTCAGATCATCGACCAGGTCATCCCGTTCTCTCATGGTCAGATTCAGCGTATGCGGGTCCTGCATGATTAATGAATGCGTATCCGGGTATAAAAACACGGGATCTGCCCTCATCCACCAGCCTTGATTGCCCTGCAGACCGTCCATACTGGCAGCGAGACTGGCGTAGGGAATCCTGTCTGCCGGACAGCGGTCCCCCGTAAATTGCCGGTAAAGCCATTCTTCATATGAGGAATCCTCAGTTTCGATGGCAGCAGAACGGGCAAATAATTTGGCCAGTCCCGGTAATTTCAGATGGTTGATCTCATCGGCATTGATTTCAGGAAACTCGGAGAATAATGCAGGAATATGTAACGTAACTTCCATGCGCAGAGCTTACAGGTTCAGTGAGCGTATTTGTATTGTTACAATGGAGGTATTGCCCGGGAACCCGGATGGGGATTAGCGGTTCATATTGAGGTTAGAGTATGAACGACGCGCATCAAGCTCAATGTATTTGATATTCAAATCTTCTGCGAAGTCCAGTATTCTCGCCCGCCGCAGGCAAACAGGATATTTTTACCACCTGCTGATTGATTAAGCGGCAAAATAGCGCATGAATAACATGGTGAATAGTGATGAAGCTGATTGAAACCCGAGGTAATGACGGAAAACACCCCCTGGAGGTAAGTTTTCCTGAAGCTATTTTGAGCCCGCTTTCATCATTTGGTGGCATCTACGTACCGACTGAATTCGCCCGGCTGGACCT
>JBFFRZ010000317.1:0-2342 GCA_041572715.1 Gammaproteobacteria bacterium | reverse complement strand
TGGCCGGTGACGCCTACGTCGGGATCTCCTGGTGCTACTTCTTTAAGCGCGAGGTGGACCCGGCCAAGGACTACATGGCGAAGGCCGCCGCGGCCCAGCCTCCGCGCACCAACAGCAAGCTCGCCGAGAATCTGGCGGTGATCGGTTTTTACGGATTACCACTGGATTATCTGAACAGATTCAATGAGCGCATTGAGGCGGTAACCGTAAAAGATGTAAAGGATGCATTCAAGCGACGGGTCAAGGTGGATGATATGGTGACTGTCATTGTCGGTCCCGAACCGTCCGCGTCACCCGGCGACAAAGGGTAGCCTTTGCGTTGGCAGAGCAGACGCTTCGCATCATTGCCGGAAAGTATCGTGGCCGTAAGCTTGCATTTCAGGCAGCAGCCGGATTGCGGCCAACTTCGGATCGGATTCGGGAAACACTGTTTAACTGGTTGCAGCCGGTTATAACGGGCGCGCGCTGCCTGGATATGTTTGCCGGTAGCGGCCTGCTGGGGATTGAAGCGCTCTCACGGGGGGCAGCGGAAATCGTGTTTATCGAAAAGCAGTTGCAGGCATGCGACCAGCTGCAGGAAAACATTGACCGGTTACAGTTGCAACATGCAAGCTTGATTCATGGAGATGTGTTTGACTGCATTGAAGCTGTTCAACAGCCTTTTGATATTGTCTTTGTAGACCCGCCATTCCACCAGGGTTTGCTGGGTAAGGCAGTTAACCTGCTGGCAGACAGGCAGCTGTTAAAGCCTTCAGCCCGGGTTTATCTCGAAAGTGAAGTAGAAGTAAAAGCGGAATCGTTACCGGAATCGTGGCAGATCCTTCGGGCGAAAAAGGCTGGTCAGGTGTTTTATCAACTGGCGATGACTACATAGAAGATCAGATTATGAAGACAATAGCGGTTTACCCGGGAACCTTTGATCCGATTACCAACGGTCACATTGATATATGTGACCGTGCAGCGAGGCTGTTTGATGAAGTAGTACTGGCCGTTGCGGCTGATACCGGCAAGCAAACCTTTTTTGATTTGCAGACGCGGCTCGATCTTGCCAACATGGTATTTGCCGACAAGCCCTCAGTTCTCGTGGAACCCTTTGAAGGTTTGCTGGTCAAGTTTGCGCGCGAACGGGGTGCGCAGATAATCCTACGGGGGTTGCGTGCGGTATCGGATTTTGAATATGAATTTCAGCTTGCGGGTATGAACCGCAGCCTTGATAAGGAAATAGAAACGCTGTTCCTTACTCCCGCTGATCAATATGCGTTCCTGTCTTCCAGCCTGGTGCGCGAAGTTGCCATGCTGGGTGGTGACGTTTCCGGTTTTGTGCACCCGAAAGTTGAAGACGCGCTGGTAAATCGTCGGGGCTGATTAATGGCATTGATGATTAATGACGAATGCATCAATTGCGATGTGTGTGAGCCGGAATGCCCTAATGGCGCCATATCGATGGGCCCCGAAATCTACGTGATTGATCCGCAGCTATGTACAGAATGCGTGGGGCACTATGATACCCCGCAGTGCGTTGAGGTATGCCCCGTGGAGTGTATTCCAAAAGACCCGGAACACGAGGAAAGTCAGGAACAGCTGATGGCCAAATACCAACGATTATACGCAGAGGAGTGATCGTTTTTATCCGCCGCGGATTCTTCATTGTTCGTGCCATACCGTTGCTGCTGTTATTGTGTGTCGGCAGCGGCCATGCTGCTAAAACCGGTTACCATGATGCTATTGCTTCCGCGCATCCGTTGGCGACTGCAGCCGGTATGCAGGTTCTGTCCGAAGGGGGCAATGCATTTGATGCAGCGGTAACCGTAGCCTCCGTGCTTGCGGTTGTAGAACCCTATGGATCTGGCATCGGCGGTGGCGGATTCTGGTTATTGCATCGTGCCGCGGATGGCAGACAGGTCATGCTGGATGGGCGTGAGCGGGCGCCATTGGCTGCCAACCGTGATATGTACCTTGATGAGCAGGGCAATACAGTTCCCGGGTTGTCATTAAACGGCGCGCTGTCCGCAGCAATACCCGGCCAGGTTGCCGCCATGGTACATATTCAGCAGCACTACGGGTCTTTACCACTGGAGCGCTTGCTGGAGCCGGCAATCAGGCATGCGGAACGGGGTTTCGCGGTTAACGATATTTATCGCCAGTTGGCATCATTTCGTCTGCAGGTTTTAAAACAGTATCCAGCAACCAGCAAAACCTTTCTGTTCAATGGGGATGTGCCCGCGGCGGGATACCTGGTTAAACAGCCGGAGCTTGCGGAGACGCTACGACGGGTTGCACGTTTTGGACGGGACGGCTTTTACGCTGGCGAGATAGCAGACAGGCTGGTGAGAGAGGTGCGT
>JBFFRZ010000316.1:0-2344 GCA_041572715.1 Gammaproteobacteria bacterium | reverse complement strand
CATGGTCAGTCCCTTTTGACTACAACCCCGTCGGGGCCTTCAGTCCATTATTAATGCCAAAAAAACGGCGCGTATTATGACACCGATTCCCCACGCTGTGCATAAAATTCCGAAACAAATTCTGCAAATCGGCATTGCTCAATTGAATTACGGATATCTTTCATAAGATTCTGATAATAATGCAGATTATGTATCGTATTCAGGCGGGCACCGAGTATCTCTCCGCATCGGTCGAGATGGCGCAGATAGGACCTGGAGTAATTCGTGCAAGTATAGCAGTCACAGGCAGGATCCAGTGGCCCGGTATCCATGGCGTACTGTGAGTTGCGAATACGCACCACCCCGGTCGAGGTAAACAGATGGCCGTTTCTCGCATTGCGGGTCGGCATCACACAATCAAACATATCGATTCCGCGACGTACCGCCTCGACGATGTCCTCCGGTTTACCCACGCCCATCAGGTAGCGCGCGTGATCTGCCGGCATCCAGGGCTGTAATCCGTCCAGCACCCGGTGCCGCTCCTCCGCCGGCTCGCCAACAGAAAGTCCGCCAATGGCATATCCGTCAAAATCGATATCGACCAGTTGCTTGATCGAGCGTTCGCGTAAGTCCTCGTACATGCCGCCCTGAACAATACCGAACAGCAGCGCGTCATTGCCCTGGTGCGCCTGCTTTGACCGCTCCGCCCAGCGCAGTGAGCGTTCCATCGAGGCCGCTGCCTGCTCTGGCGTGGCGGGATACGGCGTACATTCATCAAAAATCATGACAATATCGCTACCCAGATCACGCTGTACCTGCATGGATGACTCAGGGGTCAGGTTTACCAGGCTACCGTCAACCGGTGACCGGAAAGTCACGCCCTGCTCGGTAATTTTTCGCCTTTTGGCCAGGCTCCAGACCTGAAATCCGCCCGAATCGGTCAGAATAGGCCCATCCCAGTGCATGAAATCGTGCAAATCCCCATGGGCCCGGATAATTTCCGTACCCGGCCTGAGCATCAGGTGGAAGGTGTTACCCAGGATAATTTCTGCACCGCTCGCCCGCAGCTCTTCCGGGGTCATCGCCTTGACTGTGCCATAGGTCCCCACCGGCATGAAAGCAGGCGTCTGAATCACTCCCCGACGGGTAGTCAACTGGCCCCGGCGAGCCTGATTATCGGTTTGTAAGCACGTAAATTTCATAACATAGGATGATTCCTGACAGAAAAATACAATTTTCTGTCTCGCAAAAGGTTGTTATATTAGTATTTCGATATATACTTCTAGTCGTGCTCGCCCCCTTGCGAGCACATCTCTCCATCCTCCTTTGGTGGTTATTGGCGCGGCAGCCCTCCTTTATGCCGCGCCTTTTTTTTGCCCGCGCTTTGGCGCAACCGGCTCGACAAACATGGCATCCCCGTAACTGAAAAACCGGTAACGCTGCTCGACCGCATGTCGATAGGCACGCATCACCCGGTCATATCCGCCAAACGCACATACCAGCATCAACAGCGAGGATTCAGACAGGTGGAAGTTGGTGAGCAGCGCATCAACCACCCGAAATTCATAGCCCGGGTAAATGAAGATATCCGTATCACCACTCGTTGCTGTTAATTCCCCTGATCGCGCCGCTGATTCAAGCGCCCGCACTGAAGTCGTGCCAACAGCAATCACCCTGCCCTGCCTTTCACGTGTCTCATTGACCGCCTCCACTACGGCCCGGGAAACCTCGATCTGTTCTTCATGTAATTTGTGATCCTCTACCCGATCTACTCTTACAGGCTGGAATGTTCCCGCACCCACATGAAGCGTTACTTTAACAAGCCTGACGCCCTTCTCCTGCAAACGATCGAGCATTGCTTCATCGAAATGCAGACCGGCAGTCGGCGCGGCGACCGCGCCGGGCTGGTTGGCATAAACGGTCTGGTAACGCTCCTGATCGACATCGTTATCCGGACGATCAATGTAAGGTGGCAACGGCACATGTCCGCACGCCTCAAGTAAATCAACCAGCAAAATATCACCAACGACAGCTAGCTCGAACAGGTCTTCCTGCCTGCCGGTTACATCCAGTTGATGATTGTCATCCAGCACGATACGGCTACCGGGTTTTGGCGATTTACTGGCCCTGACCTGTGCGAGAAATCGGCGATCATCAAGCATTCGCTCAAGCAATATCTCAACCTTGCCGCCGGTAGACTTATGACCCAGCAATCTGGCCGGTATGACCCGGGTGTCATTCATCACCAACAGGTCATGCTCTTTGATGAGCTCCGGGAACTGTGTGAAGTTGCAGTCAGTTGCATGCTCGTGACCCGTGGCCAGACACAGCAACCGGCTTGCATCCCGCTGTTGCAACGGCTGCT
>JBFFRZ010000315.1:0-2384 GCA_041572715.1 Gammaproteobacteria bacterium | reverse complement strand
GAGCTTTAACGCTGTAAACACCGTTGTCAGCCATTAACCAGTCGGTAACCGGGTAGAAGGCGATGGCAGAGAGCACCGCAGCAACGATCAGCCCACGATATAAACCTTTCATGACCTTGCCATCAGAACCGACACTCACGAAAAAGGTACCGATGATCGATGCAACAATCGATGCTGCACCCAGTACCAGCGGATAGATGATCGCGTTGGAGTCTGCGCCAATCACCAGTGATCCCAGAATCATTGTTGCGATAATGGTAACTGCATAGGTTTCAAACAGGTCGGCAGCCATACCGGCACAGTCACCCACATTGTCACCGACATTGTCCGCGATAACCGCCGGGTTACGCGGGTCGTCTTCAGGAATACCGGCTTCGACCTTGCCCACCAGGTCTGCGCCCACATCTGCGCCCTTGGTGAAGATGCCGCCGCCCAGTCGGGCAAAGATGGAGATCAGTGAGCCACCAAAAGCAAGTCCAACCAGCGGGGCGAGGGCATGTTCCCCACCATGGCCAATGGTATCAATGACAGCGTAGTAACCGGCGACGCCCAGCAGACCCAGGCCAATGACCAGCATGCCGGTAATGGCACCACCCCTGAAAGCGATCTGCATAGCCGGGTTCAGGCCAATCCTTGCCGCCTCAGCGGTTCGGTTATTGGCCCGCACCGATACGGACATGCCGACATAGCCGGCAAGGCCGGATAGAATGGCGCCAATGGCAAAACCGAACGCAGTAAGCGCATCGAGTGCGATGAGAAGAACGATAAACAGGATGACACCAACAACACCTATGGCGGTGTACTGACGTTTGAAGTAGGCAGAGGCGCCTTCCTGAATGGCGCCGGATATTTCTCGCATTTTTTCATTACCCTCATCCTGCTTCAGAATCCATCGTATAGTCAGGATTCCATACAGAACAGCCAATGCGGCACAAGCGAGTGAGACAACAATCCCTGCTGACATAGTAATATTCCCCAATAATAAGCGGGGCCACCAGAGGCAACTTTCCTGGCGCCTCTGGTGGCCCCATGAAAAAGTAAGACGCATCCTAACGACCGTCATAACCGATTGGAAATTAATAAATGACGGGTGCTAATAAAAATGACGTATGAGGACAATAACTTTAGTCTATGAGTGGTATCTTGCAAGCCCATGACTCTGGAATGACAATTTTGAAATCGGTACTGATGATTCTGGCGCTCATGGTGACGGTGCCGTCAGCCGCAGAAACCCTGAAGGCGCTGCCCTACCCGGAGCAGGTAGATGGCCTGGCTGTCATGCAGCAGGTTTACTTTGTTAATCGGCACTTTGCTTTTGACAATCTCACGATTGGCACCCAATCTGGCCCGGTCCGCATGATCACCCGGCAGGGGGATCGGCTGAATGCCGGCAATACCCTGATCAGGTCGTTGAATAACCGTCCTTCAAACACCTCGATGCAGTATCAGGACAAGGTTTATTTTCCGACGGGCAAGGTTAGGGGTACCGCCGTTCTGGTGATCAGCTATGCCGACAGGCCCGCCTCCTACAGTATCTGGTTGCCGGAGCTGCGCAAGGTCAGACGGGTCAGTGAGCCCGCGCATGATGATCGTTGGGGCGGTTCACCGCTGACTTATGGAGATGTCTATTTTCGCAAGCCTGAACACGAACGGCACGAATTACTGGGGTCTGAAACTTTCGATGAATGCCTGGGAAGCCTGTTGATTGACGGCGGTCAGCAAGACGCTATCAGGTACAGGCCGCCTGAAAAAAGCTGCCAGCCACGTGGCAGGCCGATCTACCGTATCAAAAGCACCACGACATTCCCGCAGTGGTGGTATGACTACCGTATTGTTACCGTCGACCAGGAAACCTTCGCCGACTACCGCTCGGATTACTTCAAGGAAGACAAGCTGGTGAAGCGGATTGAAAAAGACTGGAGACCGATAGCTGGACATGACCGGCGGGCATTGATGTGGCGCTACTGGTATGCAGAAGATTATGTGCTGGATCAGCAGGCCATTGGCTACGTACGGGCCGAAGATGTGCTTTGGAACCAGGATGTAGATTCCCGGGACTGGACCGAGCGCGCCTTGCGAAAAATAAAACGTTAGTACGGTCGTGCGTGAGTTCTGATCCTGAAAAGGATAGAATGCGCGCCCATTTATATCCGGATTACTCCAGCCATGTCAGACCTGAAAAGTGAAATCGAACGTTGTTTAAGCGGACTGATTGATCCGCACCTGGACCGAGACCTGATGAGCAGCAAGGCGGTGAAGGACATTACCGTCGACGGCGACCAGGCGAAGATCGAGATCGTGCTGGGCTACCCGGCCAAGGGCTACTTTGATGAGCTGGCCAGCCAGGTGAAAGCCGCAGTCGAGGCCATCGACGGTATTGCCGG
>JBFFRZ010000314.1:0-2400 GCA_041572715.1 Gammaproteobacteria bacterium | reverse complement strand
TTATGAGTTGCGGCATGCAGGCGCAACCAAGATGCTGGTGATATCCCGACGTCGAATGGCATTCATGCATGAATTCCCCAAAGACCAGGCAGAACCAAAGCTTGAGCAGGCATTACAGTCCCTGGACCCGGCTGAGCTTGACCTGGTACTGGTGGAAGGCTTCAAGCACGCCAGCTTTCCAAAGATCGAGCTCTATCGCCCGGAAGTCGGTAAACCCTTGATGTTTCCGCAGGACAGCAACGTTGTGGCCATTGCGACAAACATCAGCAGCGATCAATTACCCACAGATTCGGAAATCAATATACCCCGACTGAATCTTGATCAGCATGAATCCATCGCCGACTTCATCATTGATTACCTACAGGCATACAATGCAACCGCATCCCGGGATACAGGCATCCCCCGTCAACCAAGCTGCACTGATGAAGAACAGCCAGATACCTTAACAGTCAATCAGGCCAGGCAGAAAATTCTGGATGAGATCAACCCGCTGGACGACTCTGAAAGTGTGCCGCTGCGCCAGGCACTGAATCGCGTACTGGCAAAAGATATTATTTCTTCGCTCAATGTGCCCGGGCATACCAACTCGGCAGTGGATGGCTACGCGCTGGATGGCAGCGCCTTACCCGGCTCTGGTACCCGGGATTACAGGGTGGCCGCGACCTCAATGGCGGGCAAGCCCACGCAGCATACCTGTCGACCCGGAGAATGCATTCGCATCATGACCGGGGCCGTCATGCCCGAAGGCACCGACACCGTGATCATGCAGGAACATGTTCAGTTAAATGGCGATACGATCACAATCGACGGCAGTCACAGGGCCGGACAGAATGTGCGGCAAGCCGGTGAAGACATCACGATTGGCGACACCGTCCTGCACAACGGGAAGTTGCTTACACCTGCCGATCTCGGCAGCATATCCTCCCTGGGTATCGGCGAAGTAAATATCATGCGGCGGCCGCGCGTTGCTTTCTTTTCCACCGGCGACGAATTGCGCAGCATTGGAGACGGCAGTAATAAGCCATTACAAAGCGGTGAGATCTATGACTCAAACCGCTACAGCCTTTATGGCATGCTGCGCCGACTTGATGTTGAAGTCATCGATCTCGGTGTTGTGCGCGACAGGCGTGAGGACGTGAAACTGGCTTTTGATCACGCCGCCGGCATGGCAGACATCGTCATCACATCCGGGGGTGTTTCAGTCGGTGAAGCGGATTACATCAAGGACGTGCTCAAGGAATCGGGCAGCATACATTTCTGGAAGATTGCAATGAAACCCGGCAGACCGCTGACTTTCGGCCATATCAATAACTGTCTTTTCTTTGGCCTTCCGGGTAACCCGGTTGCCGTTATGGTGACCTTCTACCAGTTTGTAAAACCAGCCATCGAATACCTGGCCAGCGGACAACACCGCGCACCGCTAATCGTTAACGCAAACTGTACCTCCAACCTGCGAAAAAAACCCGGGCGTTACGAGTTTATCCGGGGCATATACACAACCGCGGCAGACGGATCCCTGTCAGTGCGTAAAACCGGCCAGCAGGGCTCAGGAATACTGACATCAATGAGCGAGGCTAACTGTTTCATCTTGCTCGATGAGAATAATCCAGGGGTCAGTGCCGGTGAATCCGTGCCGATACAGCCTTTCGATGTGTTGATCTAGACCTGGCAAACCTGTGTGGGAAATATTCAAAGTCATACGGTACAGCTGCAGCAACTAGCGCTGGCGATCCTGATGTGTGCAACATCATTAACTCTCTCAGGCAACACAGATGCCTTCAGCAAACCTGAAGACCTGCTGCTGAACGTTTCACAGAAAATCTGCTCTCAACAGCCACTACCTTACCCGTTGACAGAAGAAAAACCGATGGAGACGAGGGGCCGTACAATTGGTCATCGTTACCTGTATGACATCTCACCCCTTGGAAAACTGCAGATAGAAGCAATCAGCCTGAGTATCAAGGCGTCAAGTCATCGCATCACCCTGATCAATACGTCGGGTAAGCCAACCCTGTTTATCGCACTCGATCCACAATGCAGAATTCAGCTCGCACGCAAAATAATTTACGACAATAACAGGGCCATTTCCCTACTTCACCTCGATAACAACCTTGCACCTACCGGCAGAACCGAACCTATTAACCCGGAAGTTCCGCAGGCCAGTGATCCCGGTGGAATACGCGTAGGCATTATTGATTCAGGGGTAAACTACCTGCTACCAGAGATATATCAGCGGCTCGCCCGGGATACCGATAACAGCATCCTTGGATATGACTACTGGGATCTTGATGCGCAGCCATTTGACAGCAACCCGGCCAAATCCGATTTTTTTCCGCAACGTCATGGCACGCGAACGGCCAGCCTGTTACTACGTGAGGCCCCGGACGCCAGCCTAGTCCC
>JBFFRZ010000313.1:0-2416 GCA_041572715.1 Gammaproteobacteria bacterium | reverse complement strand
GTGCTGGAAATTATTGCCAGTCTGCACATCTCCAATCACCTTGAACGCATCGGGAACCATGCCAAGGATATCGCGAATATTGTAAAAGGCATGGATCCCAGTGATTTTTCCGGCCCCATGAACCAGCTTGATGAAATGTCCAGCGTCTGTAACGATATGTTCATCAAGGTGATGGAAGCATACAACCAGCGCGATGTGGAAAAAGCTAAAGCCTGTGCCAACGAAGACCATGATGTCGATGACCTGAACCACCTGGCCTCAAGCAGCCTGCTCATGCAACTGGTTACACAACCGGATATCCATATGCATGCAACCCACCTGCTATGGATTGCATATCATCTGGAGAGGATTGGTGACCTGATCAAGAATATCGCCGAACGGGTCGTCTTCATGATTACCGCGAAAACCCCGGATCTGGACTATCAGTAAAACATTAACCGGCTTGAAGTACTGGCAACTAGCAGGATATAGCGGGCGGGACTGATATCACTCCATCAGCGATTCCATAGATAACCCTTCTTTCTCCAGAATGTGCCGCAAGCGACGCAATGCATCCATCTGGATTTGCCTTACCCGCTCACGGGTCACACCGATACTCTGCCCGACCTCTTCCAGCGTGGATTTCTCATATCCCTGCAGACCAAATCGACGACGCACTACCTCGCGCTGTTTCTCATTCAAACGATCCAGCCATTCATCAAGGTGTTCGGTAATGTCTTCATCCTGTATCAGGCTGGAGGGATCCTTGATATTTTCATCCTGTATCAGGTCAACGATAAGTTTATTGTTGTCAGCAGCAACTGGAGTGTCTACCGAGGTCACGCGTTCATTCAGCTGTAACATTTTCTTCACATCCCTGACAGGCTTTTCCAGGTAGTCCGCGATTTCTTCGGTAGTTGGCTCTCGATCAAGTTGCTGGGTCAGCTGACGAACAGCCTTTAAATGTATGTTGATTTCCTTGATGACATGGATTGGCAGACGTATCGTTCTCGTCTGGTTCATGATAGCGCGCTCTATGGTCTGGCGTATCCACCAGGTCGCATAGGTTGAAAATCGAAATCCTCGCTCGGGATCAAATTTTTCAACCCCGTGTATCAACCCCAGGTTACCTTCCTCTATCAGGTCCAGCAGTGCAAGCCCGCGATTCATGTAACGTCGTGCAATTTTCACCACCAGTCGCAGGTTGGATTCAATCATGGTGGCGCGCGCTGACTCATCACCTTTCTGCGCCAGACGGGCATAGTAGACTTCTTCCTCGGCGGTCAATAATGAGGAATATCCAATTTCGTTGAGATAAAGTCGGGTGGCATCAAGTTCGCCGTCAGTTGCCCTGGTCTTGAAGTCATTTTTCTTTGCAGCCGTCCCGATTTCCATGGCGGCAATGACCCCATCATCCTGCTCTTCCGGAACAACAGGTTCATCATCGATCAAACTATCACTATCACTAAGTTCGTCTTCTACACTGTCTTCGGTCTCGCCGACCATTATCTCTCCATCACAGCGTGATTAATTATTATCTAACGGTTTGCTGAACTGTGTTGTTAGTTGTACCACTCATTAACGCCTGGGTAAATAGCTGATCGGATTAACCGGTTTGCCATGACGGCGAATCTCGAAATGCAGCATCGGTGTTCCGTTTTCATTAAGGCCCATCGTTGCTACTTTCTGGCCGCTCTTGACAACTTGTCCCTCTTTGACAAAAACATCAAGGCTATAAGCATAGGCGCTGAGATAGCTTTCATTATGCTTGACGATAATTAAATTGCCATACCCTAGCAAGCCATCACCCGAGTAGACCACCTTACCCGAACTTGCGGCCCTGATCACTTCACCGCGCTTGCCGGCTATTCCTATGCCCTTTTTTCTCGGGGCATTTGCTGAATAGGCACGGATCACTTTTCCATCTACTGGCCAGCTCCAGACCACTGAGGAAGTTTTTTTCGTAACACTTTTGCCTGTTGAGGCCTTTCTCTTCGCGGTAGTGTTGTTTACCGTAGGTTTCTTTTTAACGGGTTTGCTGGTTTTCCTTGGTGGCGGGGCCTTCCCGCTTATCCTGATTCTCTGTCCGGGGTATATGGTATATGGGGGCTCTATGCCGTTGAGACGGGCGACTGACTGATGACTACGACCATGTGCAAATGATATTGAAAACAGGGTATCACCCTTGCGAACAGTCACCCATTGATTGCTGGTGGCTGGACTTGCTGTCTTGTCGCTGACCGGAGCCGCACCACGATGTCCGCTGCAGCCCGCGAGTGAAAGTATAAAGAGTAAAAGTGCTAGCTGGCTGGCTGGGCGACTCATTTCACCGGAAAATTATGATGGCTATAACAATGGCCACTACAGTAAGCCAACCCAGCCATTCAATGTATTGGCGTAAGTGTTTTGCCAGTCGATCTCCCCCCCATCGTATCAG
>JBFFRZ010000312.1:0-2463 GCA_041572715.1 Gammaproteobacteria bacterium | reverse complement strand
TTGCGCACAGTAAGAGGTGCCTTGTCCTCGAAAAGTTCTGCTTCAATTACACCCTGGTTGGTCGTAATCCTGATTAGCGGGTTGGCAGCATGGATGCTGGTTGCCATCAGTGACAGCAGTGCGAATACGGTGAGTGCGATGTAGCGGTAATTCATCATGTTTTTCTCAAGAGGTATAAGATCCAGGCGCGACATTATATGTCCATGATTCGTATATTGCGATGAGACATCATGGCCTGTTTGCTTTGGCTGGTAGATTATGCGGGCTGTGCTGCAGCAGGCATCCATGTTAGCGTCACTTTCTACAATGCCATGTGAAGATATGAATCTGGCCATCGTGATCAGCGCCAGATACACTGTGTAATTTATTGATAACAAACTATTATTATAAAGCCGGACGGGCCCGGTAAGCAGGATACATAAATGGCATTCGTAAAGACCGCTAACCAACATGATGAGGCACACCAGCGCATAGTATTTCTCAGGGCACAGGAGCTTTTGCGTGATCACGATATCCTGATGCGTGCGCTGGGAACAGAGGGTATGCAGCACTTCAATACTCATGATGATTGCCGCTACCTGGACGACCTGTCTGCAATGGTGCTAGATGATAACGCTGAAGCCCTGGGGCGGGTTCTGATGGACCAGATCATTCATTATGTGTGGACATTGGCAGAGCAGGAAATCAGACTTGAGCGTGGAACCGCTACACATTAATTCAGCGCGACATATTGCAGCAGAATATCGACAGCCGATGGATATAATCGTCACGAACTCATGTCTTCATAACCTGTCTATGCTATTTTAGAGTCCTATTTTCAGCAGGTTGTCCCATGTCGCAGACCAGCCAGAGCAAAATCAATAATGCCATCACGAATGAACTGGATCGTGCAGTAGAGACCATCGGTCAGGTCATACTGGGCAAGGATCAGCAGATCAGGCTGTCACTGGCCTGTCTCATTGCACGCGGCCACCTGTTGATCGAAGATCTGCCCGGTGCAGGAAAAACCACGCTAGCCCATGTGATCGCCAAGGTAATGGGGCTCGATTTCCACAGGATTCAGTTCACTAGTGACCTGTTGCCGACCGATGTTCTCGGATTGTCGGTATACGATCGCAATAGTGGTGCATTCGAATTTCATCCGGGACCGATTTTTTCCAATCTCATTCTGGCGGACGAAGTCAACCGGGCTACGCCAAAAACCCAAAGCGCATTGCTTGAAGCCATGGAGGAGCAGCAGGTGACTGTCGAGGGTGAGACGCGGCCGCTCCCGTCACCCTTTTTCGTTATTGCTACCCAGAATCCGCTGCACCAGATAGGCACTTTTCCACTACCCGAGTCCCAGCTCGATCGTTTTTTACTGCGCATTAAGCTGGGATTTCCCGGTCAGGCGGCTGAGCGTGAATTACTGCTGGGTGCAGACCGCCGGGACATGATCCAGGGACTTGAACCGGTATTCAGCGCAGACAAGCTGGTAACCATTCAGAAACAGTCGATCAAACTGCATGTTTCGGATGCGTTGCTGGATTATGTTCAGGCGATACTGGCGTTCAGCCGCCGGTCCCCATATTTCCAGTCGGGTCTTTCACCCAGGGGTGGCCTGGCCTTACTGAACGCCTCACGCGCCTGGGCCATGATTTCCGGTCATGATTTCGTGGTGCCGGAGCATGTCAAGGCCGTGCTGGCCGCAGTGGTAGACCACCGTTTACCTCTCGCGGTCAATGACGATGAGCCAGTTCAAAAAGCCGCATCGCAAATTATTGCAGAGTCCGTTCCAGTTCCCTGAGTATGACTGCTACACGTGCAGGTCATTTACATGCGGCATTACTAGCGCCACTGAATTACCTGAGAGGCCAGTTAAGAAAGCCTTTCGATAACTTTTTCAATCAGCGTAGTGGTCCGTTCACCGGCCCGGTCGTACTCAACAGCTCTCGTGTCTACATATTGCCGACCCGGGTCGGCCTGATTTTCAGCCTGCTGCTGATATTCCTTTTACTGGGCTCGATCAATTACACCAAGAGCCTGGGTTTTATGCTGACTTTTCTGCTCGCAAGTCTCGGCATGGTCGGCATGCTGATGACCTGGAGAAATCTCGCTGGATTAAAGGTGCAGGCACTGGGTGCCGCCCCGGTTTTTGCGGGGCAGCAGGCGGCATTTCTGATTCAGCTCGAGAATATGGGCCCTGATCATCGGTATGCCATACGCCTTGACTCTGCAGGGGAAACCGCTGATGCGGTAGACATTGCGCCAGGCTCATTGGCAACACTGACATTCAGACAGACAACCCGTACACGCGGCTACCTTAACCCCGGCAAGATCAGAATAGAAACCGAATTTCCAATGGGCCTGTTTATTTCATGGACCTGGGTTGACCTGTCCATGCAGTGTCTTGTCTATCCGGTTCCTGCCATGAAAGCACCATATATACCCTCCATGGCAGAGCAGTCAGGTGAAGAACAGGCC
>JBFFRZ010000311.1:0-2466 GCA_041572715.1 Gammaproteobacteria bacterium | reverse complement strand
TCTGCTTTGGTCTCACGGACCCCCTCTGCAACCGTATTGAAGACCGGCAAGCCCAGATGGGTTTGTCCGGATTTTCCCGGCGTAACTCCACCGACCATTTTCGTGCCATATGCGATGGCCTGCTCAGAGTGGAAGGTACCCTGCTTACCGGTGAATCCCTGGCAAAGGACCCGCGTTTCACTATTAATCAGTACGCTCATGGTTGAGCCCCGCTGGCAGCTGCAACCGCCTTGACGGCAGCATCGGTCAATCCATCGGCAGCGATGATATCGAAATCGCTCGACTGCAGCATTTCCCGCCCCAATTCCACGTTGGTCCCTTCCAGTCGAACGATAACAGGCACCGATACATGCGTAGTTTCTATTGCCTGGATAATGCCTTCAGCGATCAGGTCGCAGCGCACGATGCCGCCAAAGATATTTACCAGGATCGCCTTGACATTCGGGTTTGAGAGGATGAGCTTGAATGCCTCACTAACGCGATCTGCCGTGGTCCCGCCACCAACATCCAGAAAATTAGCCGGTTCTCCTCCATGCAACTTGACCAGGTCCATGGTTGCCATCGCCAGTCCGGCACCATTCACCATGCAGGCAATAGTGCCATCGAGTGATATATAGTTTAGATCATGCTGGCGGGCGATCCGCTCACGTTCATCTTCCTGACTTTCATCACGCAACTGAGCTATGTCAGTATGTCGATAAAGCGCGTTGTCATCGATATTTATCTTGGCATCCAGAGCGATCAGCTCTCCGGCCTTCGTCACCACCAGAGGGTTAATTTCCACCAGTGAGGCATCACTTTCAATGAATAGCTGGTACAGGCTGGTAACCAGACTGACAAACTGTTTGATCTGGTTGCCTTTAAGCCCAAGTGCAAACCCCAGGTTTCTGCCCTGGTAAGGCATGATCCCGACTTGAGGCTGTATGTGAGCTGTATGGATCTGCTCGGGAGTCGTCGCTGCAACCTCCTCGATATTCATGCCACCGGCAGCTGAAGCCATAACAACGATCTTTCTTGCAGACCGGTCAACCAGCATACCCAGGTACAGTTCCCGATCGATATCGAGCGTCTGCTCAACCAGCAACTGGCTAACCGGCAAACCATCCGGGCCTGTTTGGGGGGTGACCAACCTGCTACCTAATAAACTATCAGCATAGGCTTTCAAATCATCTTCACCGTCAACCACGCGTACACCACCGCCCTTACCTCGTCCCCCCGCATGGACCTGTGCCTTTACCACCCATCTGTCCTGCGAGACCTGCGAGGAGACGCTCACCACATCATCGGTTTTATTTAAAACAACACCATGCGGAACAGGTATACTGTATTCTTTGAATATTTGTTTCGATTGATATTCGTGAAGGTTCATAACTGCGGCCGAAGTAGAAATTGTCAGGTTCGATAACTATAGCAGCATCATAAAATATTAGTTATTTGCTTTCATTAATACTAGTGAGTTCATCGTCATATAACTACTCAAGATTTATTCCAGAAGATACATTATTTTTTAATAATAAATATTCATGAGAAACCTGTCGGCCATCTCCACTCCTGATACGCCGGATAATCCGTGGCGCTCCCTGCATGTATTCAATATATACCGCCTGACGCTGACTGGCATCATAGCGGTTATATTCCTCGCAACCAAACCCGGGACTGTTGTATTTGGGGCAACGAACAGAGAACTGTTTGGCGCAACGATCACTATATGGATTATCATTGCGTTGGTGAGCGGTTTTGCCAGCCGCTTTCGAAAACCCGGATTTCACTGGCTGGTGACAATCACCATTCTACTGGATATCCTGTTTATCACAGCCCTGATGTACGCCAGTGGTGGTGTCAGCAGCGGACTTGGCACACTAATGCTTATTACAACTGCGGCCAGCGGCATTCTGCTCAGCGGCCAGATGTCTTTTGCCTTCGCTGCACTTGCAACACTGGCACTGTTGCTAACCCACAGCTACTCCATTCTTACCGGGACCATACCCTCTACCAGGGGATATACCCAGATTGGCCTGCTAGGCGTCGGCCTGTTTTCAGTTACACTGCTCGCTTATACACTCGCACAGAGAATTCGAGAATCAGAAGCACTAGCCACCCAACGAGGTATTGAGCTCGCTGAACTTTCTGTTGTGAATGACTCAATTATTCAGCAGATGGATATTGGTGTCGTGGTTATTTCTGAAAACGAACAGGTATTGCTCAGCAACGATGCTGCAAAAAATATACTAAGCCTGAACAAAACAACAGAACATAAATATCTTTATGAGATTTCCAGCGAGTTATCAAGGAACTACAAAACCTGGAGAGCAACACCACAAAACAATCTTCTGTCTTTCAAACCTGATGATGACACAGGTATCATACTCTGCAGATTCATACGAATAAAGAACAGCACCGCAGCATCTACCGCGGTTTTTCTTGAAGATGCTGAACAGCGGTTCCGGCGCAGTGCTGACCGTGCTG
>JBFFRZ010000310.1:0-2518 GCA_041572715.1 Gammaproteobacteria bacterium | reverse complement strand
TCCGTCATAACCATGGAACGTATAATCAACCTTGGCCTGATCCAGCACATCTTTAAACTGGGCAATTCTTTCGGCAGGTACAGAAGTATCCGCATTTCCGTGTTCAACGAGCACCTTGCCCTTGATGGCTTTTGCCTGCTCAGGCGAGGCCGGTGGAAGAGATCCATGGAAGCTGACAACACCCGCCACATCAGCACCGCTATAAGCCAGCTGCATGACCGTTGATCCACCAAAACAATATCCGATGGCTGCTACCTTGGCAGTATCTACCTTATCGTTAGACTTAAGCAAATCCAGCCCCTTGTTGGCCAGTGCACGCCACGCATCTGCGTTACTTGTGGTTTGTGTCATCCACTCCTTTGCCTGTTCAGGATGTGTGGTCACCTTGTTCTCGCCGTACATATCCATGGCAAAAGAGACATAACCCATTTCAGCCAACTGCCTGGCTCTGTCCTTTGCATAATCGGTCAAGCCCCACCACTGATGGACGACCATAACGCCTGGTCGTTTTCCTGAAACAGCATCATCATGGTAGATGTAGCCTTTGTATTTGTTTCCATTATGTTCAAAATCCATGGTGTTTTCGATTACTGCAGCAGAAACCGTGCTCGGTAATACGACTAATACCACTAAGTAAAGCCAACCGAATGATTTGTTCATGTTGTTGACCCCTCTGTCAGTTACAGGCTGCTAATTCTAGCAAAGAATCTGCAAAAGACAGCGCACTGATTCACATCTTTTCAGACAACCCTGCAGCAGCTGTTTTTCGCTCCACTGGCAGCTCCAGGTCTTTCAGCAGCACCAAAATAGATTCCGCGGTGACCCTGTTACCCAGTTCGGATAAGTGCCCGCCGATTTCCCGTGGGCGCCACAGCGTACTGACATCGGGATGTCCCTGCAGGTAGCGGCGAAAAACCGGATCCATGTTCAGTACTGGCATGCCAAGCCGCCTGGCCTCTGCCTCTGCAAACTCGGCGATGACTTCGTACTTGGATTCTTCCTTTCTGATGATGTCCCGAATCGGAAAAATCAACCATACTGGCGTGGCCCCATTGGCACGTACACGCTGGTTGAACTTTTCCATAATGCCGGTCAAGGTACGACGCGGCAAGGAACCTTCTGAACGGTCCCGCTTGGTATGCGTCGTCAGCACCTTCTGAAAAGCGGCGACGGCATAGGAATAATGCCAACCACCGATCTGCTTTTTACCCGACTTGTAATCGCTGAGTAACTGCTCGGGCGAAGGAACCGGGGAATGCGTCAGTTTGAGCGTGCCATCTGCCTGCGGCACGTACATCGGCTTGGCATAATCACGAAAACTGAAGGTATTACGATTGAAATCGAGCAGATAGAACCCCAGCAAAACCACGTTTGGTGAAAACTTTTCACCATAGTGCTCATACATTATGTAGTTCTGATCGGTACCGGTGGCCGAGACTGCCAGGTTCATGACATCCCAGTCAGGCAGCATGGAAGCCAATTGATAGGCATAGGTCTGTTCATTGCTCACACCATGGCCAAAGGAATAACTATCCCCGACAATCATTAGTCGCTGGCGACCCGGGGTGGGCTCAAGTGCAAAATCCCGGTCATTCCTCATACCATGGCTATTGGTCCGGATGCTGCCATGATGCTCGACAACCCTGTCGATATTCGGCGCGTTGCGCCAGCCCGCATACGGGTCATGCACAAAGCGACGATCGAAGTGAACCTTGCCAGTCTGCAGCATGTTTTTGACCCACCGCCACTCCCTCACTACTGAATGATCACTGTGTGGTGGTGGTTGGCCAGCAAATGAATAGTATAGCCGCATGCCACCTTCAAGCAGCACGAAAACGACAATCAGATTAATGATTATGATCTTGATTATTTTCATGGGCGCGTATTATACGGGGTTTTCCCTTCCTCGCGAGGCACGGTTATAATGCCGGCCGCATTGAGGTATCAAACTGGCTCTTTAATGAACTTACTCGGAATTTCCGCGCACTATCACGACAGTGCTGCCGCACTGATTCGTGATGGCGACATCATCTCGGCCGCTCAGGAAGAGCGTTTCACCCGAAAAAAACACGATGCCGGTTTTCCGCAGCATGCAATAAGCTATTGCCTGGACGAGGCCGGAATCGGCATTGCCGACCTTGATGGCATCGTCTACTACGACAAGCCGCTGATCAAGTTCGAGCGCCTGCTGGAAACCTATATGTCTTACGCCCCAAGGGGCTTTCAGTCTTTCGTCATGGCGATGCCGGTATGGCTAAAGGAAAAACTCTATCTCAAGACCGTACTGAAAAAGGAACTGGCGGCACTGGCCGGCTGCAAGGTCGATGAGTTGCCGAGATTACTGTTCACTGAGCATCACCAGGCACATGCCGCCTCGGCTTTTTACCCCAGCCCTTTTGAAAAAGCCGCGATCCTGTGCATGGACGGGGTGGGTGAATGGGCGACCTGCAGCACCTGGCTGGGGCAAGGCGAACGGCTGGAGCCGCTATGGCAGATCGACTTTCCGCATTCCGTCGGC
>JBFFRZ010000309.1:0-2531 GCA_041572715.1 Gammaproteobacteria bacterium | reverse complement strand
TGGCTGCTGACCAGGAAATTAAAAAACTCGGCCTGCTGGTTGATAACCAGGTGGTCGACATCGAGGATGTACTGGAGGTGGTCAGCGATAGCGCGCGGCACAATGTCTTCGAGTTTATCGATGCCGCCCTGTCTCAACAGGTAGAAAAGCTGTCAAGGATGCTCGGGCATATTCGTGCCGAAGGCGCGCAGCCACCGGTGATCCTGTGGGCCCTGGCAAGGGATTTCAGGCTACTGTTCCTGGTTGCAGATGCATTGGGGAGCAACAGAAATCCGAACCAGACGCTGGAACAGCACAATATATGGAAAAGTCGCCGCCAGTTACTTGTCTCCGCAGGTCGACGTAAAAAGTCAGGTTACTGGGCCGCTTGCCTGGGCCGCTGTGCGAAAATAGACAGGATGATCAAGGGCAGGGCAGACGGTAATCCCTGGGATGAATTGTTACAATTGGGTTTTCGATTAGCGCGGTAAGTAACATGGCAGCGAATCTTCAGGAAGAAATACAGGGTGATATTGAAGCCTATATGCGGGCCCTGGGTAAACGTGCCCGGGCAGCATCGAGGGCGCTGGCGGCTGCCAAAACAGCAACCAGGAACAAGGCATTGCACGCCATTGCCGATGATCTTGGCAGTAACATCGAACCGCTGATGCAGGAAAACCGGAAGGACCTGGATGCCGGCGAAAGCAAGGGTCTGGATGATGCCTTGCTGGATCGCCTGGCACTGACCCCTGAACGCATACAGGGGATGATTGATGGCCTGCGTGAAATTGCCGCGCTGCCCGATCCAGTCGGTGAGATTTTTGATATGAACGCCCGGCCATCCGGTATCCAGGTCGGTCGCATGCGGGTGCCGCTCGGAGTGGTCGGTATCATTTACGAATCGCGACCCAACGTTACCGCGGATGCGGCTGCCCTGTGTCTCAAGTCAGGCAACGCCACAGTACTCAGGGGAGGGTCCGAGGCCTATCACTCCAACCAGGCAATCGCGCAAAGTATTCATCGTGGCCTGGAAGTTGCGGGACTGCCGGCAGAGGCGGTGCAGGTCATTGCTACGACCGATCGCGCAGCGGTAGGTCATATGATTACCATGCCTGAATACATAGACGTCATTATCCCCCGTGGTGGCAAGGGGCTGATTGAACGAATCAGTGGTAGTGCGCGTGTGCCCGTAATCAAGCATCTTCACGGTGTCTGTCATGTGTATATCGATGATGAAGCGGATCCGCAAAAGGCTTTCGATATTGCCCTGAATGCCAAGACCCACCGCTATGGCGTGTGCAATGCGATGGAGACCCTGCTGGTTTCCGATACGATTGCCGTCGATTTTCTTCCCGGGCTGGCAGCCGCCTATCAGCAAAAGGGGGTGGAACTCAGGGGATGCAAGACGACCTGCGAGATACTGGGTGACCAGTGTATTGCTGCTACTGATGAAGACTGGGATGAGGAATACCTGGCGCCGATACTGGCCATCCGCGTGGTACAGGATGTAGCCGAGGCAATGGATCACATCCATGCGCATGGATCGGGTCATACCGAAAGTATCGTGACGGAAAACTACACCCATGCGATGCGTTTTTTGCGCGAGGTTGATTCGAGTTCGGTCATGGTGAATGCCTCTACGCGCTTTGCCGATGGCTTTGAATATGGCCTGGGTGCTGAAATCGGAATCTCCACGGACAAGTTTCATGCGCGTGGTCCGGTAGGACTCGAAGGGCTGACCTCTGTCAAATATATCGTGCTGGGAAATGGTGAAATCCGTAGCTAGCATCAGGCGACGTGTTGCTCCGCTGGTTCCACGCTTGCAATGACACAAAAGCACTTCAGCTGATGAGCCAGTAAGGTGATCGGTATATTTGGCGGTACCTTCGACCCGGTACACTACGGTCACCTGGGGCTGGCGCAAGCGGTCAACCGCACCCTCAATACACAGCGAATTATTTTTGTACCGTTGGGGAACCCGCCGCACCGAGATAGGCCTCAGGTCTCGTCCGAGGCCCGTGTTAAGATGCTGCGGGCCGCGATTCAGCCGTATGACAACTTTGAAATCAGTACGCTTGAGGTGGACAAGGCCACGCCTTCGTGGACGGTGGAAACGCTGGCTTATTTTGCCGAACAACTGCCGGATGAGACGCTATGCCTGTTGATGGGATCAGATGCCTTCAGGCAGATCAATGAATGGTACGAGTGGCATACACTGCTGGATTACGCGCACATGGTGGTGGTGACTCGCGCCGGTGTGCCGATGGATTTATCGGATGAGGTCGCCGGGTTTCTGGACCGTCACCGGGTGGAGTCACTGCCTGAACCTATAGCAGATGCGCAGGGTAATATCCTGTTACTGCAAACCGATGTACCGCGGGTATCTTCCACGCAGGTACGTCACGCTATCGAAGCGGGCGAGGCTCTGGACAGGTTATTGCCAGAATCAGTTGAACAGTTAATACGGACAAATAGTTACTATGGATATCAGTGAAACATTACTACAGCTGGTTATCGATGCGCTGGAAGATATGAAGGCCGTTGATATTCAC
>JBFFRZ010000308.1:0-2536 GCA_041572715.1 Gammaproteobacteria bacterium | reverse complement strand
TTTATTGAGCCATTGCACCTGATGACCGCCCTGCTGGATCAGGAGGGCGGCAGTGTGCGTCACTTACTGGTTCAGTCAGGGGCCAACGTTAACCAGCTCAGGACACAGTTAGGTTCCGCACTCGAAGCTTTACCCACTATTCAGGGACACGAGGGTGATGTCCACCTTTCCAATGATCTGGGTAAACTGCTCAATATCACCGAAAAATTTGCCGGTGAGCGCAAAGACCAGTTCGTCTCCAGCGAGATATTTGTGGTGGCTGCCGTTGATAGCAAGGGCAAGCTGGGTGAGCTGCTCAAAGCTGCGGGAGTGACCAAAGACTCATTGGAAAAGTCGATAGAGCAGATGCGCGGCGGCCAGCAGGTGAATGACCCGAACGCAGAAGATCAGCGCCAGGCGCTGGAAAAATATACTGTAGACGTTACTGAGCGTGCCGAGCAGGGCAAGCTGGACCCGGTAATCGGCCGTGATGATGAAATACGCAGAACCGTCCAGGTATTGCAGCGCCGTACAAAAAACAACCCGGTGTTGATTGGTGAACCCGGTGTGGGCAAGACGGCGATTGTTGAAGGGCTGGCTCAGCGGATTGTCAATGGTGAAGTACCGGAAGGAATCAAGGGTAAACGCCTGTTGTCGCTGGACATGGGCTCACTGATCGCAGGCGCCAAGTTCCGTGGCGAATTCGAAGAACGTTTGAAGGCCGTGCTGAATGACCTTGCCAAGCAGGAAGGACAAATTATCCTGTTTATCGATGAACTGCACACCATGGTCGGTGCGGGCAAGGCCGAGGGTGCCATGGACGCGGGCAACATGCTCAAGCCTGCGCTGGCTCGTGGGGAGCTGCATTGTGTCGGCGCGACCACGCTGGACGAATATCGGAAATACATAGAAAAAGATGCGGCGCTTGAGCGTCGTTTCCAGAAGGTGCTGGTCGATGAACCGAGCGTTGAGGATACCGTTGCCATTCTGCGCGGCTTGAAAGAACGCTATGAGGTTCACCACGGGGTGGATATCACTGACCCGGCAATCGTTGCCGCGGCAACCCTTTCTACCCGTTACATCACGGACCGACAGTTGCCGGACAAGGCGATTGACCTGATTGACGAGGCGGCATCGCGCATCCGCATGGAAATCGACTCCAAGCCGGAGGCCATGGATAAACTGGAGCGCAGGCTCATTCAGCTGAAGATTGAACGGGAAGCCCTGTCCAAGGAAACCGACGAGGCATCCATAAAACGTCTGGATATTCTGGAAGAGGAAATTCAAAAGCTGGAGAAAGAATACAGCGACCTGGAGGAGATATGGAAGGCAGAAAAAGCCGCGGTGCTTGGCAGCCAGCACATCAAGGAAGAACTCGAGCGTGCGCGCATTGAAATGGAAACCGCGCGCAGAGCCAGTGACCTGGCGCGAGTGTCCGAACTGCAATATGGCCGTATCCCTGAACTGGAAGCGCAGTTGCAGGCCGCGGATCAGGCCGAGCACCAGGAAATGCAACTGCTGCGGAACAAGGTGACGGATGAAGAGGTCGCCGAGGTGGTATCACGCTGGACCGGGATTCCGGTATCCAAGATGCTGGAAGGCGAACGCGACAAGCTGCTGCGCATGGAAGAAGCGTTGCAACAGCGCGTTGTCGGTCAGGGTGAGGCAGTGACCGTGGTATCCAACGCGATTCGTCGTTCCAGGGCAGGCCTTGCCGACCCGAATCGACCAAATGGCTCGTTTCTGTTTCTGGGCCCGACGGGTGTGGGCAAAACCGAATTGTGCAAGGCGTTGGCGGAATTCCTGTTCGATACCGAAGAAGCTGTGGTGCGGGTAGATATGTCTGAATTCATGGAACAGCATTCGGTGGCCCGTCTCATTGGTGCACCTCCGGGCTATGTCGGATATGAAGAGGGTGGCTACCTGACCGAAGCGGTTCGCCGTAAGCCCTATTCTGTGCTCTTGCTGGATGAAGTGGAAAAGGCACACCCTGATGTATTCAACATATTATTACAGGTACTGGATGATGGTCGTCTGACCGATGGCCATGGTCGCACGGTGGATTTTCGAAATACCGTGATTGTGATGACCTCGAATCTCGGGTCACAGATCATCCAGGAAATGGCAGGTGAAGAACGCTATGCAGAAATGAAGGCAGCGGTTATGGAAGTGGTTGGAAATCACTTTCGCCCTGAGTTCATCAACCGTATTGATGAGAGTGTGGTATTTCATCCGCTGGGCAAGGAACAGATTCGGGAGATTGCCGATATCCAGATAGGTGAGTTGCGCAAACGTCTTTTTGAACAGGATATGAGTCTTGTCATCAGTGATGAAGCGCTGGATCTCATAGGTGAAGCCGGTTTCGACCCGGTTTATGGAGCCAGACCATTAAAACGTGCGATCCAGCAACAACTGGAAAACCCCCTGGCCCAGGCGATATTGTCCGGCCGCTATGGTAGTGGCGATGTCATCAGGGTTGAAGTAAACAATGGGGTTATGGAGTTTTCAGGATAGCTCGAAGTAAGCTCTACGGGTAGAATCCTTTAATGGATTCTAC
>JBFFRZ010000307.1:0-2570 GCA_041572715.1 Gammaproteobacteria bacterium | reverse complement strand
GATCTACAGTACAGCAAAATAATCGAGTCTGACCCCATTTATTTTACATGCTTGGTAGCACGATCTCTTCCCAAATGCTTTGATTGATAAAGCGCATTGTCTGCTGCATCAATCAGCTCCTGATAAGTCTGATTTAGATTCGCTATTATTGTTGCATGCCCAATACTGACAGTAACAATTGGCTTAATTTCTGATTTTTCGTGAGGTATGTTTTCCATTCGAACCTGCTTTAATAAGCGGTCAGCCACCATACCCGCACCAGGCTCATCTACGTTTGGAAGTATCATGGCGAATTCTTCACCGCCATAACGGGTAACGATATCATCAGAACGATGGGCAACATTTTCAAGCACCTTTGCTACACTTTTAAGACAGTTGTCCCCCTCTTGATGCCCATAAAGATCGTTGTAGTTCTTGAAATAATCTACATCTATTAATAAAAGAGACAAAGACTTCCCCGTCCTTAAAGACCTATTCCATTCAGTTTTAATGTTTTCATCAAAAGACCGCCTGTTCAAAAGACCTGTGAGTGCATCTGTTCTTGAAATGGCAAACAATTGATTTTCCACATTAAGAACATTTCTAATCACAAGATACAGAACAAGCACCGACGTTATGAAAATAAATACTAATA
The DNA here is from genome assembly GCA_041572715.1 of Gammaproteobacteria bacterium. GTDB lineage: Bacteria > Pseudomonadota > Gammaproteobacteria > JAJDYQ01 > JAJDYQ01 > JAJDYQ01. The sequence continues at coordinate 1,936 of JBFFRZ010000307.1, read as the reverse complement.
ATATGATTCGTACTTTTTCATGCTGAGAGCGTCTATTCTGCACTTCCTGCGAGGCTGATCGTATTGAGTTCTTGCTTAGCTCGGATAGCTCCAAAAAGCCATCGATGACCAGCCCTTGAGTTGGAACTACTTCGTTGATCAATATACGAATAGCCTTGCTGTTTGCCTCTTGAGATTCTTCCAAAGTGAGATCTGATACCAGATCTAGATTTTTCATAATTGAGGGATAGAGTATCAGCTGAGACTCGAGTATCGCTTTTTCTTCGCTGTTGAGGTCTAGCGAGTTCAGCTCACGGCGCTTGACGATAAAATCACTCGCCAGTGAATACATGGATTGGGAAATTTCGTCTTTCTCAAAGGGATCATCGGTTAAAATCATTTGCTGCGCAAGATAGGCTCTTTTACGAATGAGGTCTACCAGGCTTGAATAAACTTGCATTTTCTTGGTTGATTGCTCTGATGTTGTAATTAATACATCATGGTCATCTATTTGCGTTGAAGTGATAAACCAGACAATGCTGAAGAGAATAACGGAGACGGCATAACCGATGGTCAGGTAGATAATCGTATTTGTCCTCTTTATCTCCCGTAACATATTATATATTACACAGTAAGTGTAGGCACTTTATGGCGTTTACTGGCATCGATAGGGGCAACCTCTCACGGATAATTTTGAAATTGTAGCACCCCGCTCAAATTTCGCATCCTTATGGCCACATTGTGGCGAATCGAGCCATTTTGCCATTCCCGGGAAAATCTGGCGCTGACTGGCCGCTCTAGTGCCGGTTAGTAAACACAGCGGCCATAAAGTAAGCGTAAAAGAATCCCCAAGGTTGGTGGTAAGTGGGACAATAAAAGGAGCTCAATCCCTGATCCGGGATCACCAGCACCAAAGTCTCTCAGTATATCCCGGGAATCAACCGATAGCGTACGCGTCGTGCATAGCCTCGATAGCCGGACAACTCTTCCTGTAAAGTCTGGTCTTCGAGTGCAGTTCTAAGCAACGTGATGATTAATGCCACTGCCGCAGGGATGAGTGTCCATAGCGAGCCAAGAGCAAGGGCAATACCGAACGGTGGAAGAATATTTCCGGCATAGCCCGGATGTCGTAGGAACCGATACGGACCACTGTCACACACTTCATGCCCTCGATCTGTCTGAATGCGTACCACGCTGGAGAAAAATCGGTTCTCTGCCATTGCCCATAGAGCAAAAGCATATCCGGACGAGATTAAAATAAAGCCAATCACCATAAGCCATAGCGGGAATTCGGGGGACGAGCTATAACGGTGGTCCAGTCCCGCTACGATAACCAAAGGGAATCCAATACTCACCGCCATCAGTGGGGCAAGCACTTTGTCCCAGGCCTTTGCATTTTGGATTTTTTTAATATTCTGTCGTTCGGCCAGCAACCCTGGATGGCGCTGTTCCGCCCACATGTGCCCCCCTATACCAGCGGCAAAGATCAGTAGTGAGTAGAGCCATGCCTGCCACCAACCAAGGTCCCCACCGCAGATCAATAAAATCAACGGAATGAGGAGATACACCATAACTATTCCGAGCCACTGGCGAAAGGATGATGTTTGAGCTGCTTCTTCATTTACCGTCTGCGCTGACATGTCATTCCCCAAAATAAAACGGATTTGAGTATATGAATAACCTGTTAATATCGATCTTAAGGTACTCCTTGTTGCGGAAATTAAACTCAAAACAGCAATGATCAAAATGCCCTCTTTTGACGAAAGCTGCCGTTGGTTGACTGCCATTCATTGCCATCTAATGCATCACCTTCGACTTCAAACCCAAGTCCTGCTCCGCGATACCCATAACATAGTCAATCACACAATCCGTCAGTAACCGCCCAATCGACTCCGTATCATCCAGCAGGATCTGTTCTGGTAACTCATCAGCAATGACTTCGCTAATGCGGGGGTTC
>JBFFRZ010000306.1:0-2611 GCA_041572715.1 Gammaproteobacteria bacterium | reverse complement strand
ATTGAGGGCTGTCAGGCGCCGCTTCCGGAGAAACCGTCCATCTCCACATAGCGTCTGATGGCTCATTCCAGGGATCTTCCAGTTCCCCGCCTTCATAGGAAATATGCAGTAAATTAGCGTCCATGGAGTAAGGTGAAGCCTTGCCCCGCTTCATTTCTACAGGAATCCCGCGATCTGCCGCGTAGGCCAGCAATGTTTCACGCGAAGTTAAATCCCACTCCCGCCACGGTGCAATGATCTGTATACCGGGTTGCAACGCGTAGGCACCCAGCTCAAAACGTACCTGGTCATTACCCTTGCCTGTCGCCCCATGGGATATGCTGTCAGCCCCGGTCTGTTTGACGATCTCCACCATACGCTTTGCGATCAATGGCCTCGCAATAGAAGTGCCCAGCAAATATTCACCCTCGTAGATCGCATTGGCACGAAACATGGGATAAACATAGTCGCGTGCAAATTCCTCAGTGAGATCCTCGATAAATATTTCCCTTACACCCATTTGTTCTGCCTTGGCGCGGGCAGCCTCTACCTCTTCACCCTGACCAATATCAGCTGTAAATGTCACAATTTCACAGTCATAGGTTTCCCGAAGCCAGGCAAGAATGACCGAGGTATCGAGCCCCCCGGAGTACGCCAATACCACCTTGTTGACTAAAGATTTATCAAGTTTCATAGATTTTGCGCCAGTGATTTGCTTGTGTGCCGTGAACGGCGCGCATTATGCCGCAGAAAATACAGAAATGGCATAGCTGGAAATGGACTTCGCCTGCATCGACTCAGCAGGAAAAAATGTTTTTAGCCACTGAATTACAAAGATTTTCCAGTAATCCAGCGACAAACATTATTATAGAAAACTGTTGGATTACGGGGCGTTATAAACTACTATTGTGAGCATCTGGAGATTATTCGTGCATGGCGGCATCTCCTCACGATAACTAAAACGACAACCAAGACGAAACATGGCAACGACAAATCCAATTTCATCGCTTGGCGGCCTACCGCGTCGATTGGTAGTTGATGGATACATTACTGAGGAAACGGCTATACAGGTAGCCGAAGAAGCAAAAAAAGAAAAAATCCCGTTTGTATCACAACTGGTCAAATCCAAGGCATTGGATGCCAAGACTATTGCCAACGCGGCCTCGCAGGAATTTGGTGTGCCCGTCCTTGACATCGGTGTACTGGATCTGGAGCTTGCCCCGGTCTCGCTGGTAGACGAGAAACTGATTACCCAGCACCATGCCTTGCCCATCTTCAAACGTGGCAAACGCCTCTATGTAGCTGTCTCTGACCCGACCAATCTGCAGGCTCTGGATGAGATCAAGTTCAACACCGGCCTGAATACCGACCTGATTCTGGTAGAAGAAGACAAGCTAACCGTCACGATTGAAAAGGCCCTCAGCGCCCAGGACAGCCTGGAAGATATGGATCTAGATGAAGACCTCGACAACCTGGATGTTGTGGACACTGAAGAAGGCGACAACGCTTCCGATGCAGGTGGCGATGAAGCGCCGGTAGTACGCTTCGTGAACAAGGTTCTGCTTGACGCGATCAATCGCGGCGCTTCCGACTTGCACTTTGAACCCTACGAAAAGAGTTACCGCGTACGTTTTCGTATGGATGGCATGCTGCAGGAAGTGGCTTCACCGCCACTCAACCTGGGGCCACGAATTGCGGCAAGACTTAAAGTGATGTCCAGAATGAACATTGCCGAGCGTCGTGTCCCGCAGGATGGTCGCATCAAACTCAAGATATCAAAAAGCCGCGCAATTGATTTTCGTGTCAACACCTGTCCCACCCTGTTTGGCGAGAAGGTCTGTTTGCGTATTCTTGATCCTACCAGCGCACAGATGGGTATCGATGCACTGGGTTATGAACCTGAACAGAAAAAGTTGTTCCTTGATAACCTGCATAAGCCCTATGGTATGTTCCTGGTTACCGGGCCAACGGGTAGTGGTAAAACCGTATCTTTGTATACCGGGGTAAACATACTCAACACGGTAGACAAAAATATCTCTACCGCAGAAGACCCGGTCGAAATTAACTTGCCCGGGGTTAACCAGGTTAACGTAGATGAGCGTGTCGGTATGGATTTCCCGGCCGCCCTGAAAGCCTTTCTTCGTCAGGACCCGGACATCATTCTGGTTGGGGAGATCCGGGATCTTTCCACGGGTTCAATTGCCATCAAAGCAGCGCAAACAGGTCACATGGTGCTGTCCACGTTGCACACGAATGACGCACCTCAAACCATTCAGAGAATGGTCAACATGGGTATACCGCCTTTCAACATTGCGGCGGCTGTAAATATTATTATTGCCCAGCGACTGGGGCGCCGGTTACATGGTGACACCAAGGTCGTCGCCGATATCCCCAAGGAAGCTCTGCTGGAAGAGGGTTTCACCGAAGAAGATGTGGCTGATCCGAATTTCAAGCTCTATGGCCCCGGGAGTTCCGACGAGGTACCCAGTGGCTACAAGGGCCGCGTGGGTATCTACCAGGTAATGCCTGTATCTGAAGAAATGGGCCGCCTGATTATGGAAGGCAAAAATGCCTATGAACTGGGGGATCAGGCCAGGAAAGAAGGCATTCCAGACATCAGGCGTTCCGGACT
>JBFFRZ010000305.1:0-2614 GCA_041572715.1 Gammaproteobacteria bacterium | reverse complement strand
GCCCTTCGTTGAAGGCTTTCAGGAAGGCCACGCCACTGACACAGTTTGGTGTGTTGTCCCATCCGGGCACTGGCAAACCACGGCCGCTCTGACAACCAAGCGCCCAGACGATCGCGTCAAATTCCTTTTCTATTTCCTCAATGGTGACGTCCTTGCCAACGCGGGTCTTCATACGGGTTTCTACACCCATATCAAGGATACGATGAATTTCAGCGTCCAGGGTGTCGCGCGGAGTACGGTATCCGGGGATCCCGTAACGCATCATGCCACCAAGAAACTCATTATCATCAAATATGGTTGCGCCATGACCCTTACGACGTAACTGATAGGCGGCAGCCATACCAGCAGGACCACCACCGATTATGGCGACCTTCTTGCCTGTCTCTTTTGCCGCAGATTCAAACTTGTAGCCTTCGCTGATTGCTGTATCACCGATGAACTGCTCTACAGAGTTGATTCCGACAAAATCCTCGACCTCATTACGATTGCAGCCATCCTGGCACGGCGCCGGACACACGCGGCCCATCATGGCCGGAAAAGGATTGGCATCAGTTGCACGACGAAAAGCATATTCCTGCCAGCTCATATCACCGGATGGCTTTTCCATGCCACGAACAATCTGCAGCCAGCCCCGGATATCTTCGCCAGACGGACAACTGCCCTGACAAGGCGGCGTGCGATGAACATAAGTAGGACAACGATGAGAATGATCTTCGTTGAAGATCATGTCTTCCATGCTGTTCCATTCGTTATCACCTTCGCGAAACTTGCGGAACGTATGACCTTCACCTTTGTAGGTTTTACTCCATGGAGTCGCCATTTTTCATTCTCCTATATCAATACTGCTTAGTTGCTTAATTCAGATTTCCCCAGCCCGTTTACTGCTTTGCTCCAAGAACAATCGCGTTACTTACCAGCTGGTGGACACTGACAATCATATCCATGCCCATACCATAGTATGGGAGAACCTTGGTGAACTGCGATTTACATATAGCGCAGATAGCGGCCATATGTGTAACCCCGTCTTCCTCGATCACGCGCTTCAGGGCGTCCATGCGAGGCACCGCGCCCTTGACGCGCAATTCCATCAAATCATCAGTTAACAGGCCGCCACCGCCGCCACAGCAATAGGTTGCGTCATGGATGGTTTCCGGCGCCATATCAACGAAATGATTAACCGAAGCCTTGATCACTTCCCTGGGAATCGTAAATTGCCCACCGGGATTTGGACCCATGCGAGTTGCGCGGGCAACGTTACATGAATCATGAAAGGTCACGATCATGTCATCATTGGCAGACGGGTCCAGCTTGATCGCACCTCTTTGAATCAGGTCATGAGTGACCTCGAGAATATGCTGCGGAACCGGATATTTTGGATCAAGAAAGTCGAACGGCCCTGCCAGCGTATTAAGAAAGCTGTAAGCCACGCGCCACGCATGTCCGCACTCACCAAATACAATTCGCTTGACGCCCAGATCAAGCGCGGCTTCACGGATGCGCATGGAAACATTACGCATGTTCTCATATGAGCCGATAAACATGCCAAAATTGGCAGCTTCAGATGCATGTGAACTAAGTGTCCAGCTGATACCGGCCTCGTGGAAAACCTTTCCGTATCCAATCAGGCCATCGACATGCGGCTCAGCAAAAAAGTCAGCCGACGGTGTCACCAGCAGGACTTCTGCTCCTTTGACATCCAACGGATACCTTACTTCTACACCATCATCATCAAGCACATCTTCTTCAAGACCTTCAAGTGTGTCGGCAAGGGCTGGTTCCGGTAGGCCAAGGTTATTACCAATCCTGAACACCTTGGCAATGATCTCGTTACAGTATTTCTGACCCATACCGATGTCATCCAGGATTTCACGTGCGGCCATTGAGATCTCTGCGGTGTCGATGCCATATGGACAAAATACCGAGCAGCGGCGACATTGTGAGCACTGGTGATAATAGCTATACCACTCATCCAGAACTTCACGGGTCAAATCCGCTGCACCCACAAGTTTCGGAAAATACTTGCCAGCCAGTGTGAAATAACGGCGATATACCTTGCGTAATAAATCCTGGCGGCCGACCGGCATATTCTTGGGGTCTGCAGTGCCCAGAAAATAATGGCATTTGTCAGTGCAGGCACCGCATTTAACACAGGAGTCGAGGTAAACCTGAAAAGAGCGGTACTTGCCCAGCAGGTCCCCCATTTTGGAGATCGCACGATCATGCCAGTCTTCAACCAGCTCACCGGGATAATTCAGCGGTTCCTGATGCTCGGGCTTGGCGATGAAAGGTGAACTGTGCGCCATTGTGCCTTCTTTAACTTCAGGCACCTCTGTATCAAGCTTCAGTTCTGGTATTTCAAAATCGGGTTTGGCCATGATCTATTCCTGGAATCTTTTCTGCTTCAGACCTATGACTCGAGCTTTCTGGCCCAGTCAGCTATATGGCGTTTTTCACGCGGATTATCGACCTGATTACGCGTCGGGCTGAAGAAAATACCGGGCGCGTGCAACAATTTGCTAAACGGGAAAATGATTGCAAGCAAGGCAACCAGGGCCAGATGAATCAGCAACACGGCACCGGATGGCAAATCGTGTCCTGAATCCAGAGTAATCAG
>JBFFRZ010000304.1:0-2623 GCA_041572715.1 Gammaproteobacteria bacterium | reverse complement strand
GGTGGCATATACCATGTTTCATACGCCAACCAAGATTGCACGGGTAAGGGCCCCTGAATACCTTAATCAAAGCAAGCTGTTTAATCAGGAAGCGCTGCCAATCGATGTATTGATCAGCCCTGAACAGATCGTTACCGATGCTATCCACAGCCTGATTGATCACCCCGGCGCATTACAGGTCACTGATTTCGCCGACGGCAAGGTAAAACTTGTAGCCGTCAGGGCATACTATGGCGGTCCACTGGTCGGGCATGAGCTGAGGGCGTTGAGCGAACACATGCCCGGGGTCGAAGTTCGCGTGGCAGCCATCTTTCGCCGTAACCGCCCTATCATTCCACAGGGACACACGGTGATAGAAGCAGACGATGAGGTGTTCTTTATCGCGGCAAAGGCCCATATCAGGGCAGTAACCTCGGAGTTGCGTAACCGGGAAAAACGGGTCAGAAGAATCATGATAGCCGGTGGCGGTAATATAGGAACCCGACTGGCACGCTCACTGGAAAAGGATTACCAGGTCAAGCTGGTAGAAAGAAACCAGGAGCAGGCAATCCACATATCGGAAAGTTTGCATAAAACCGTGGTGCTCCATGGTGACTGTGCTGACAAGGAGCTTATGCTGGAGGAGAATATCGACAGCATCGATGTGTTTTGCGCCGTCACGAATGACGATCAGGCCAATATTCTTTCTGCGATGCTGGCCAAGCGATTAGGTGCCAACAAGGTGATGTCCCTGATCAACCGTGCCTCCTATGTTGACCTGATTCAGGGAGGTGAAATAGATATCGCCATTTCTCCGCAGCAGGTGACCATAGGAAGTCTGCTTGCGCACGTGCGGCGAGGTGATGTGGTTAGGGTGCACTCGCTTCGGCGCGGGGCGGCGGAAGCCATTGAAGCAATCGCACATGGAGATGCCAATACGTCCAAGGTGGTCGGGCGTCGAGTCGATGAAATACCACTGCCGGAAGACGCTACAATTGGTGCTATTGTGCGGGGGGATGAAGTCATCATGGCACATCATGACACAGTCATACAGGCAGAAGACCATGTGATCCTGTTCCTGGTGGACAGGAACAAGATCAGTGCAGTAGAGAAACTCTTCCAAGTTGGCCTGACATTCTTCTAAAGGAACTGGTTTGCAGCTACTAATTGTTCAGCGCGTTCTGGGTGTACTGCTGATGTTGTTCAGTTTTACCCAGCTACTGCCCATCCCGGTGTCTCTATACGACGATGACGGTCAGGTAACACCTTTTCTCGTCGCTTTTATAATTACGCTGTTGATCGGGCTGGTTTTATGGTTCCCGGTAAGAAATCTTCGGCAGGGGCTCAGGTTACGTGACGGGTTTATTATCGTTGTTATGTTCTGGGTCGTGCTCAGTGCATTTGGTTCCATACCCCTTATGTTGTCCACAGAGCCCCACCTGCCGCTGGTTGATGCGGTCTTTGAATCCGTCTCTGGCTTGACGACAACGGGGGCAACCGTGATAACCGGCCTTGATTACCTGCCGCGGTCTATCCTTTTTTACCGGCAATTACTTCAGTGGCTGGGAGGTATGGGTATTATTGTACTGGCAGTCGCTATCCTGCCGATGCTGGGTATCGGTGGTATGCAGCTGTACCGGGCAGAAACACCAGGCCCAATGAAGGATAACAAGCTTACGCCCAGAATCACGGAAACTGCTAAAGCACTATGGTTTATCTATCTCGGGCTGACCATGGCCTGCGGGGTGGCTTACTGGTTTGCCGGCATGGAGCCTTTTGATGCAGTTGCACACAGTTTTTCGACGATTGCCATCGGTGGGTTCTCACCCTACGACGCAAGTATTGGTTATTTCGAACAACCCATGATCAAGGTGGTTGCAATCGTATTCATGGTTTTGGCGGGCGTGAATTTTTCTCTGCATTTCGTCGCTTGGAGAAATCTCAGTATCGCGCCGTATGTGCTGGACTCGGAAACGAGAACCTATTTGATGATCCTGGTCGTATTGTCAGTCGTTACCTCTGCTTTGCTTTATACCATGCATGTGACCAGCACATTGAGCGACTCACTGCTGACCGGCATTTTTCAGGCCGTATCAATTAGCACAACCACCGGGTTCACCAGCGAATCTTATTACCTGTGGCCCGGCGCAATACCGGTGATACTGATATTTGCCAGTTTTATCGGGGGTTGCGCAGGCTCTACCGCAGGCGGTATCAAGGTCATACGCTTCATGCTGCTGATCAAGCAGGGGCGCCGGGAAATAGCACGCTTGATTCATCCCAATGCATTAATACCAATCAAAGTCGGTGGCAAGCCTTTATCTGATCGCGTCGTGAGCGCGGTATGGGGCTTTTTCTCTGCATACGTGGGCAGCTTTGTTGTCATCATGGTGGTCATAATGATTAGCGGTCTCGACCAGATCACTGCGTTTTCTGCGGTGGCGGCAACCATCAATAACCTCGGGCCCGGTATGGGCGAAGTTGGTCCTAATTATGCGAATATTAATGATTTCGCCAAGTGGATGCTGTGCTTTGCGATGTTGCTGGGGCGGCTAGAGGTGTTTACCCTGCTGGTCATCATCAGCGGCGCCTTCTGGCGAAAGTAGCGCGCTATAAAGTTTATGGCGACTGACAGAGATTACTT
>JBFFRZ010000303.1:0-2632 GCA_041572715.1 Gammaproteobacteria bacterium | reverse complement strand
CTCCTCCTCAATGCTGCTTTGATGAGGCAGCAGGCCCTCTTCAAACCCGACCAGGTATACATGCTGGAACTCCAGTCCCTTGGCAGCATGCAGGGTCATGAGATTGATCATGTCGGCGTGGCCGTCGTCGTTGTTCTTGTCCAGCATATCAAGCAGAGTAATCCGTGAAACCGCTTCATGCAGATCAAGCTGTTCGTTTTCCGCCATACGTTCGATCCATGACACCAGCTCTTCAACGTTTTCATATCGACGGTCTGCGGCGGCCTGGTCTTTGCTGAGTTCCCTGAGCCAGTCTGCATAATGAATCTGTCGCAGCAGATGCCGTACAATGGAACCCGGGGATTCTGTATGGGACAGTATTTCAAGTTCATTCATCATGTCGGTGAATCGCCCGATACGTTGCACGGCACGATGATCAAGCACGCTGGTCAGGCCGAATTCCGCGCAGGCCCTGTACAGGCCGATGCCTCTCTCATTGGCATATAGTCCCAGTCTTTCCAGGGTTGCTGCGCCGATTTGCCTGCGCGGCGTGTTAATGACGCGAAGAAATGCAGTATCGTCATCCGGGTTAATGAGGAGACGCAGGTACCCAAGGACATCCTTGACTTCAGCACGATCGAAAAATGACTGCCCACCACTGATGTTGTAAGACAGGTTATTCAGCCGCAGCATTTTTTCCAGTGGCCTGGACTGATGGTTCCCGCGGTAGAGAATCGCAATATCTCCGAGCCTGAGCTTGTGTTTGAAGCGTTTGGTTATGATATTGGAGACGATAACTTCTGCTTCATGTTCACTGTCATTACAGGTCATGATACGGATGGGCTCGCCCGGTCCAATCTCACTCCACAGGTTTTTTTCAAATGTGTGCGGGTTATGCGTGATGAGTTTGTTGGCACAATCAAGAATCCTGCCTGTGGAACGATAGTTCTGTTCCAGCTTGATGACCCTGAGATCGGTAAAATCGTCGGCGAGCCTTTGCAGGTTTTCGGGGCGTGCGCCACGCCATGCATAAATTGACTGATCATCATCGCCAACCGCAGTGAGCCTGCTTTCGGCGCCAAGCAGAAGTTTGATCAGTTCATACTGGGTATTGTTCGTGTCCTGGTATTCATCGATCAGCAGGTGCGTGATGCGGGATTGCCAGCGCTGGCGGATATCGGCATGGGTGCGCAGGATCTGCAATGGCAGGCAGATCAGGTCATCGAAGTCGACAGCGTTATAGGCCTTTAGCTGCCTTTGATAGGCAGAGTAAAGTTCGGCTGCCGCTGCATCGATACCCGTTTCGGCCAGGCGAATGGCCTCGCTTGCTGAGATGTCATCGTTTTTCCATGTGGAAATCTGCCATCGGCGATGCTGTATATCCTCGTCCTTGCTGCCGCCCTTCATCAACTCCTTGATGACCTTCAGTGAGTCATCACTGTCAAATATGGTGAAGCCTCGTTTCAGTCCGGCGGCCGCGAGTTCATTACGTAGCAGTTTCAGGCCCAGACTGTGAAAGGTGGATATGTTGAGTTCTTCAATGGCACCATCAATCTGTTGCCTGACCCTCGCCTGCATCTCCCTCGCGGCTTTGTTGGTGAAGGTGACGGCAACGATTTGTGCTGGCGGCACCTTTTCCCGACTGATCAGGTGAGCTATCTTGTGTGTGATGACACCGGTTTTTCCGCTGCCAGCACCGGCCAGTACCAGCAAGGATCGGTCACAGGTTTTAACTGCTACTGCCTGTTGCTTGTTTAGTGGGTATTTGGACTGGGGGTGAGACATCAGGCCGCGGATTGTGTCACAGGAGATTTGCATATGGCAGTCTTGTAGTTATCAGAAATTTATGTTCCACCGCATAATGACTGCACATGAAAATATACAGATGAATTTCGGCCAGCATGTAATGCCAGGATGCCAACCCGGGGAGTATCTGCAGACGGCCTGATAACAACAATGAAACTTGCAATGAAAACAGAACGCAGTGGTTGCTTGATGTTGTTTGGCCTGCCTTTCTTTCTGGTGGGCATCGGTTTTCTGTTCTGGTCAGTAATCCCGACTGTGTACGATAGCTGGCGGGTGCAGTCCTGGCCTGCGGTTAGCGGTCAGCTGATCCAGGCTGACCTGACAACCAATCATTCCAGTGACTCCACCACCCACGAGGCCCGGGCGCGCTATCGCTACCATATTTCCGGCCGGGAATACATCCATGATCGCGTTGCGATCAATGAAGGCGGCGACAATATCGGGGATTTTCAGCAGCAGTTGGGCCGGAAGCTGGAGAACCTGTATCGCAGTCATCAGCCCGTGACCGTTTTCTATAACCCGACAGATCCGCAGGACGCAGTCATCAACCGTGATATTCGCTGGGGCCTGCTGGGCTTCAAGATGATATTCGTGCTTGTCTTTGGCGGGGTCGGTGCGGGGCTCGTGTTCTGGGGGGCACGTGGTAAGAAAACGATCGAAGTCGCAGATGTCGCGTCAACGCCCTGGTTAACCCGACCGGAATGGCACAGTGGCGTCATCCGTTCTGATGCGAGGGGCGGCATGATTGGTATCTGGGCATTTGCCGCCATCTGGAACCTGGTCAGTGCGCCAGTGGCTTTTCAGTTCCTGGATATATGGAAGGAAGAGGGCCCGGTGGCGCTGCTGG
>JBFFRZ010000302.1:0-2650 GCA_041572715.1 Gammaproteobacteria bacterium | reverse complement strand
GTGAGCGATCCGGAGAACGGCATGCACCAGTTATTCAGCAATATGCTGAACAAACAGCTTTATGCCCCACGCCCGGTATGTCGTTTCCATGAGCAGTGGGATCAAAACGACCTGAATGCAATGGAAGACCTGCTGGAAACCCATCAGCATGAAGTTGCCGCGATCATTATTGAACCGATAGTCCAGGGCGCGGGGGGAATGTGGTTCTACCACCCGGAATATCTGCGTCAGCTGAGGCAGCTATGTGACCGTTACCAGGTGCTGCTGATTTTTGATGAAATCGCCACCGGCTTTGCACGAACCGGTGAACTGTTTGCCATGCATCATGCAGCTGTGGTGCCGGACATACTTTGCATTGGCAAGGCACTCACCGGCGGTACCATGACGATGGCAGCGATCATGACAACGATGGCTGTCTCCAACACCATCAACCAGTCCGAAGCGGGGGTATTCATGCATGGGCCCACCTTTATGGCCAACCCGTTAGCATGTGCCGTGGCCCATGCCAGTATTCGCCTGTTACTGGACGGTGACTGGCGGGGCAATATCCAGCGTATGGAGAACATCATGCGCGAAGAGCTGGCACCGGCCAGCACTATCAATGGCGTCGCTGATGTTCGGGTTCTGGGGGCAATCGGGGTTATTGAAACCTGGACGCCTGTCGATCGTGCCCGGCTGTGTGATGCATTTGTCAGGCGCGGCGTCTGGATCCGGCCGTTTAGCCGCTTCGTCTACATCATGCCGCCGTATATTATGCAGGACGAGGATCTGACCCACCTGTGCCGATCTATGGTCGAAACGCTGGCCGAGACCCTGGCCTGATCAGCGGTTCTGAGTGATAAAGTCCTCAATCAGTTGAGTCGGTACCGCGCCGATCTGTGCGGCTTTGAGTTCCCCTTTGGGCGCGTAAATCATGAAAGACGGCGTACCAATCCAGTTCTCACCCGTGTTACTGGTATAAAAGTTCGCGCCCAACTGGCTATCAATGATCAGGTTGGGAAAACTGACCTTGTTGCGATCGATAAACTGCTGTGCGGCCTGTTTGTTTTCCAGCCCGTCCATGGAAACTCCCAGCACCTGTACCCCGGCATCCTTATGCCGGTGATGAAAATCTACGTATTGTTGTGATTCTGCATTACAGACCTGGCAATCGGAGGCCCAGAACATGACCACGGTCCACTGGTCTTCGTTCGTATACTTTTCTATGGCGGTGGCTTTTCCATTGAAGTCATAAAAACCCTCACTGATCTTTGCAACCAACCAGCCGGACCAAAGCAACGCAGACAACACAAAGAAGCTGGCGATAATTTTTTTCATGATCAATTCCGTCCTTTCAAAAAGTCTTCCGATACGACAACGTGATTCCCGGATTGTTCATAACGGATTCATCCGGTAATTGAATTGTCTACCGCGTTTCACTCTTTGTCACCAGAATATCCTCCATGACAAGGTATTCGAGGTCTGAACCAAAAAACATGTTCAGGGCATCATCCGGCGAGCAGACCATCGGCTCACCTCTCCGGTTGAGTGAGGTATTGAGCACGACCCCATAACCCTTCAGCTTTTCCATTTCCTTCAGCAAGGCGTAATAACGCGGATTAGTGGCTTCATTGACAATCTGTGTGCGGGCCGTGCCATCCTCATGCACAACTTCCGGAATGCGCTCCTTCCAGGATTCAGCCACGGTAAAGGCAAAGGTCATGTAAGGCGACGGATGACTGGTCTGGATAATTTCGGGTGCCACCGTATCCAGCATACTGGGACAAAACGGGCGCCAACGCTCCCGGTACTTGATCTGTGTATTGATGCGATCGGCAATCTCCCTGACGCCCGGGTCTCCGAGGATGCTACGATTGCCGAGGGCGCGCGGGCCGAATTCCATACGGCCCTGGAACCAGGAAACCGGGTTGCCCTCGGCGAGCAACCTGGCCGCCTCGGCCGGTGTATCGTCCAGCTTTTTCCAGGCCAGGGGTTCGCTGCGCCGTTCGCAGGCCGCGATGCATTCCTCATTAGTGTAACTTGGCCCCAGGTAAACATGTTGCATCGGCCTGACCTTGTCACCGCGCTCATTGGCGACATAAGTCGCAGCGCCCAGTGCAGTACCCGCATCGCCCGCAGCAGGCTGCACAAACAGCTCCTGCAAACCGGGCAGATCGATAATCTTCTGATTGAGCTTGACGTTTAACGCGACACCGCCGGCAAAACACAGCTTGCCGGTCTCACGAATAATATCGCCGACATAATGTTCGATCAGGCCAAGCGACACATCCTCAAGAATCTTCTGGATGCTCGCGGCATAATCGATATACGGATCGTCAATTTCATCGCCCTGCCGCTTGGGCCCAAGCCATTCAATCAACTTTGGGCTGAAGAAATAGCCCTTGCCATTTTCCTTGTACCGGCGCAGGCCGACTACGTTGGTGTACTGGGTATTGACCTCAAAGTCTGATGCTGAATACCTGATCAGACGGGACAGGTCATGCTTGTTCGGATCGCCATAGGGCGCCATTCCCATCACCTTGAATTCACCGTCGAGCATTTCAAATCCCAGGTATTCGGTCATGGCGGCATACAGGCCACCCAGCGAATCCGGATCGTAGAACTCCTTGATCTTGTAGATCCTGTCGTTCTCTCCATAACCAAAGAAGGT
>JBFFRZ010000301.1:0-2650 GCA_041572715.1 Gammaproteobacteria bacterium | reverse complement strand
GTTATTGATTGGTGGGCAATTCATGGAGCCTTCCGGCTTGCTGATCATCGTTGCACCACTGGTGTTTCCGATTGCCATTGCTCTGGGTATTGATCCGATCCATCTCGGTGTGATGATGGTAGTTAATATGGAGATCGGTATGATCACGCCGCCCGTTGGACTCAACCTGTTTGTTACCTCCGGCGTTGCCGGCATGTCGACCATGGCAGTAGTAAAGGCCGCGGCGCCCTGGTTGGGCATTATGTTTATATTCCTGATTATCGTTACCTATATCCCGGCAGTGTCTACCTGGTTGCCCACATTGCTCATGGGGCCAGAGATAATTACCAAGTAGCGATGCTTTCCCCTTGATAGCCCGGCTGTGAAATAGTACTACCATTTATCCAGCCTAACGGTTTATGTTTCTCCTTCATCTGGAGGGATTCAATATGCATCTGTCTCGAATCGTGTTCATGTTAAGTTCACTGTTAGTGGCAATGGTTGCCCAGGCCGAGCAGCAGCCTGTAGTCACTCTCAAAGCACTTAATGCGCATATCGCCAATGAAGCTGCAATGGCTGCCTACCGGGCATGCACTAACCGCGGCTTTCATGTTGCTGTTGCGGTGAACGATCGTCAGGGGCGTTTACTCGCCTTTATACGCAGTCCATTATCCGGGCCTCACACGATTAAGGTCAGTATTCGCAAGGCTTTTACTGCCGCCACTTATCGAGCGTCCACATCATCCATGATGAATCGCAAACACCTCGCCAGGTCCCCCGGCGTGCTATTGCTCGGCGGTGGTTTGCCCATTGAGATTGGCGGTGAGTTCTATGGGGCCATTGCTGTTTCGGGTGCCCCTGCGGAAAAGACACCCGGTGATGTTGATGAGGCCTGTGCCCGGGCCGGTATAGATGCGATCAGCGAGGAGATAGAATTTGCCGGTCAATAGGTTATTGTAACGCCACAATTACCATGAAGACGTATTCTGTTTCTGACGAAACAGGATATAGCCTCCCCATGCAAAGCTGGCGAGTATGATTAAACTGCCGATGGCAAAGCTGGTTTTGCCGAGTAGCCAGGCTTTATCCAGCATCCCCATCATAGACAGCAGGTTGCCCCAGTCATGAGATTCTTCACCCATGCCCATAATCAGAGGCAGGCCCCGATATTCAGCATCGGCAATATAAGGGGATAGATCAATAAAGTTCTGCCCGGTCCACCACCACATGATACTTGCTTCAAACGGATCACCCTGCCTGAGGAAAACCACAAGCAGAATGAGCGGCATCATGATCTGGAACAGGCTGCCTCCCAGTATTGTCATGAAGTGGCCGAACGGTCTGAAGATGACGTGACCGAATTCATGGAAAGGCAGGTTAATGCTGTGCAGGAATGAATTGCCAATATCCTGCCAGGATCCCCAGGTGAAGATGAACCACCATCCCCAGATAAAGAAAATGACGTATGCCAGGGCGCGACCCCAGAAGACTAACGGGTCGATACGGTCAGGCACGTCAAACAGCCAGAAGGCGATTTTTTCTTTTAGTGTCTCATCGCTGCTTGAGGTCTCCGATAATTCATCGAATGACTCCCCGTTATCCAGTGATGCCGCCTGTTCTGTAGGTGGTTGCCACTTGGCGTAGGCAATCCCGCAGGACGGGCAGACACCGTCCGGGATATGAGCATCGGCTGCTGTTCTGACATAACTGCATTTCGGGCATTGGGTCATGGCCACCTCATGATAGCGTAGCAACACCGTTTCATTGAACCGTTATCATGGCATAAAGAGATCAACGAAAGCCGGGCCCGGGCAGTCCAGTGGATTCAGCCCGATAACGGTGCTTGTTTACGGTCTCCGGCTACCAGTGGCAGACACAGCAGGGCGGCCAGAATTACAAATCCGCTGGACCACCACAGGCAGCCTTCGAGCCCCTGGGTCTGGTAAAGCAAACCCGATAGCACGGTACCCGCAAGGCGGCCACCTGCATTGGCCATGTAATAAAAGCCGACATTCATGGAAACGCGCTCCTGGTCGGACCACGCAACGACCAGGTAGGAATGTAGCGCCGAGTTGACGGCAAAGATCACCCCGAATATAGCCAGTCCGCCGGTAATGACTGAAGACGCCGAAAACTCGGTAGACAGGGTGAGTGCGATACCCCCCGGTATCAATGACAGCAAGGCCGCAGCGATGAGTATGCTGAGCGCATCCGGGTTACGCTGTCGGATGAATGAAGGTACCGAGGCCTGCAATATTCCATAGCCAATGATCCATAGTGCCAGGTAGCTGCCAACCTGCATGAAACTCCAGTTCATCACCTCATATAAATAGACCGGCAGTGCAACCACAAACCATATGTCCCGCGAACCAAAGAGAAAAAAGCGTGCGGCGGACAACCAGTTGATACGGCTACTGGATGAAAAAACCTGGGTGAATTTCGGTTTGCTTTTCATTTTGCCCAGGCCCGAGGGTAATTTAACCGCCGTGATGAACAGCACAGCCAGCAACATCAGGGCGAGCAGGATGAGGGCCATCCTGAAACCTACGAGTTCAAGCAGGCTGGCGCCTATAAAAAATCCGGCGCCTTTCAGGGCATTTTTTGAGCCGGTTAAACGCGCAACCCAGTTGAACAACTGCCGGTCAGGATTATTTCCCTCCTGCGGCAGCAG
>JBFFRZ010000300.1:0-2662 GCA_041572715.1 Gammaproteobacteria bacterium | reverse complement strand
TTACTGCGCTGGTTGAATGGCCGGTTCCCGTGACAGCCAGTTTCGAAGACAAGTATCTTGCGGTTCCTCATGAGGCGCTGATCTACACCATGAAAAAGAACCAGAAATATTTCCCGGTTCTGTCACACGATGGCCGACTCATGAACCATTTCATTACTATTTCCAATATTGAAAGCACCAACCCGGATGTGATCAGGGACGGCAATGAACGGGTCGTACGACCACGACTGGCCGATGCCATGTTTTTCTGGCAACAGGATGGCAAGAGGAAGCTGGAGGACCACCTGGAGTCAATGAAATCGGTTGTCTTCCAGCAGAAACTTGGGTCGATGTACGAAAAATCTGAACGGGTCGCTACGTTGGCTGCAGAAATTGCCCAGCACATAGAGGGCGATGAAACACTTGCTCACCGCGCAGGCATGTTATCCCGCTGTGACCTGATGACCGAAACTGTGGGTGAATTTGCCGAAATGCAGGGCATCATGGGACGGCACCAGGCATTACGTGATGGTGAACCCGAGGAACTCGCCATTGCCATGGATGAGTTTTACATGCCGCGTTTTTCCGGCGATCGCTTGCCACAAAGCAAAACGGGCATAGCCATATCGCTGGCAGAAAAGATTGATACGCTGGTCGGTATATTTGGTATTGGCATGAAACCCACCGGCGACAAGGACCCCTTTGCCCTGCGGCGTGCCGCGCTCGGTGCGCTACGAATTCTGAAAGAACATCAGCTGGATATTGATCTGCATGATTTGCTGAAGCGCGCCGTGGAACAATTGATTAGCCAGATAACAGAAAAAAATACTCATGAGCAGGTATACGAATTCATGCTCAATCGACTCAAGGGTATTTATACGGAAGAGGGCATTGCAACGGAAACCTTTATGGCAGTAGCTGCACGAAGACCCGGAAACATTGCTGACTTCGATCGGCGGCTGCATGCAGTCATCGCTTTTCAGCAACTACCTGAAGCCGATGCGCTGGCTGCCGCAAACAAGCGTATCAGCAACATCCTGAAAAAAGCCAAAGACTTCAAACCGGTGGAACCACGCGAGAGCCTGTTTCAACAAACCGAAGAAATGGCCCTGAATGATAAACTCGCCGAAATGGCCAGCCTGGTCACGCCTATGCTGCTGGCAGGGGACTACCAGGGTACATTGAAGGCCCTGGCCAGTTTACGTGAACCGGTCGATATCTTCTTTGATGAAGTAATGGTCATGGCGGAAGATGAAAACATCAAGGCCAACAGGCTGTCGCTGCTCACCCGGCTGCAACATCTTTTTCTACAGGTAGCGGACATCTCTCATCTTTCATGAGCCTGGATAAAGACAAATGGTCAGACATGATGCAGGCAGTACAGGCCTTCCATGACAAGCATCGCTTCAGGGAAACCGGTGGAGAGGAACTGACCTACCGTGTCGCACTGATGGCAGAAGAGCTCGGTGAAATCTCATCCTGCGTTAGCAAAGGCAAACCGGTTGAAGAGCTGGCTGAAGAGGTAGCCGATCTGCTGATTCTGGTCATGGGCACTGGTATAGCCGCAGATTTTGATTTAAGTGAAGCATTCTGGCAAAAGATGGACAAGCTCATGCAAAGACAATCACGCATGGTCAATGGGCGTATTCGGGTATCCGAATTCCACGGCGTGCCTGGCGATGAGAGCTCGGCATGAAACAGTTAATCGTGCTTGACCGTGATGGCGTGATTAATCATGACTCCGATGAATACATCAAGACCCCGCAGGAGTGGAGACCGATCAGTGGCAGCCTTGAGGCAATCGCCAGGCTGAACCATGCCGACTACCGTGTTGCCGTAGCAACCAACCAGTCAGGTATCGCCCGTAAACTGTTCACCATGGATACGCTGGTTGATATACACAACAAGATGAACAAGCTGGTTGAAGAGGCTGGCGGTCATATCGATGCAATCGCATTTTGTCCCCATGCGCCCCGCGATGATTGTGACTGCCGCAAGCCCAAGCCCGGCATGTTGATTGATCTTGCCAAGCGATTTGATGCCAGTTTAAGTGATCTTTACATCATCGGTGATTCCTTGCGTGATCTACAGGCAGCCGCAGCAGTAAACGCCAGGCCGATTCTGGTAAGAACGGGTAAGGGTGAAAAGGTCGTCAATATACTGGCCGAATCCGGACTGGGAAATGTGCCTGTATTTGATGACCTCGCTGCTGCAACCGATTACCTGGTGGGTTCGCTATAGAACCATAAACGCTGATGTTGTTTATACGCTCACTACTTTTCTGGATCGGCCTATCGCTGTCAACCATTATTATTACGCCGATCATCCCGTTACTCTATCCGATCCCTTACCCATTGCGATATCGCTATGCGCACCAGTGGACCCGTTTTAACCTCTGGTGGCTGGAAGTTACCTGTGGACTGAAATACCGGGTAACTGGCAGCGAGCATATTCCGCAGGGCCCTTGCATCATCATGTCCAAACACCAGTCGGCATGGGAGACGATGGCACTGCAAAAAATGTTTCCGCCGCAAGTCTGGGTAATGAAACGGGAGATTTTCTGGCTGCCCTTCTTCGGCTGGGCAATTGCCGCGATGGAACCCATCGCCATCGATCGCGCTTCAGGCAGAAAAGCCATTACTCAAATTGTCGAGCAGGGTAAAAAGACACTTGATAGTGGTAA
>JBFFRZ010000299.1:0-2678 GCA_041572715.1 Gammaproteobacteria bacterium | reverse complement strand
GTGCTTTTCAGCTTGTAGACATCGCGGTCCTTGATGCAGTGCGGGCCGGGGAGGTCCTGTGTGTACTTGTTGCGCTCATCCTTGGCAACTTCCATGGCGCCCAGGCAATCATTGAATTTTTCCTTGCCGAGGTTTTCATGGGTCTCATTCTGGGGCTTGCGCAGGGTGACGACACCAAAGGTGAAATCCGAACCACCCCATGAGTCATCGTGTCCGGGCTCTGCAAAGCGGCGAATCTTGCGCAGCTGCGGCAACCAGATTGCATATGCCTGGCTCTTGTTGTCATCCGAGTAGTCGGTGACCAGCATGCCGGTACCCCTTAGCTTGCCTGAATGAAACTGCGCCATGTCCTGCGCGTTGATTTCATCACCGGGCGGGTAATCGTTATTCAGATAACGGGTCAGTGTAATGGTCTTGGGCGACTGGCCCTTGGTCTTGTTCAGCAGTACGGTCACTTTACGGCCATCCTTCTGAATTGAGTAATTCTTCATGGCGTAGAAGTGATTAACGAAATAAACCTGGTCGGCAATCTGGTCGCCTGTCAGGTTACCGCTGGTTGGGTAAGGTAAATCTTTTGATACACCTGCGAATGCAGTGCTACTTACAAATGCAGCCAGCCCGAATGCTAGCACGCCGCGATATGACGACATCTCCCGCTCCTATAAAATCTATCAGTTTAGGTCAGTTAATTCAGTCAGTTAGCCTGACTTTTTAATTAATTACTGCGAAATTTATATTCTTCTTAAGTAAATAGCCAGTTTTTTTTTATTTTTTCGTTTTTCTTAGCTTTTCTTATATTACAAAATGATGAAATTCCACAGTTGTCTTAAGGACGGAAAATTACCACATATGGCCACTATTTGGAATATGAATAGCTATTATTATTAAAATTAATGGAACTTTTCAGTGACAGGCCAACCGCATGTCTCGCCCAGCGTTAGCCGATCCGTTGGCCATCATCGATCTGGCAAATTTGATGGCTTTCAGGCGGGCCGCTTTATATTTTCCCATAAAAAAAGCCACGCCAGTTTGACTGACGCGGCTTTTCACATCTTCGGTTACCGGTATTCAGATATACATGGTGATATCGGCTTCCCCGGCGAATTCAAAGAAAGTCGCCGCGCCACCAAATTCCACGTCATCAATAAATCCGGATGGCTCCATATCAAACAGGTCGACGGTCATCTGGCAGGCGATCATCTTGACTTCAGCCTCACCACATAACTCACGCAGTTCCTCAAGACTGGCAACGCCTTTGTCTTTCATCTTCTTTTTCATCATGCTGGTCATCATGCCTTCCATGCCAGGCAAAGCCTGAAACAGCACCGGAAACCACTTGTCCATTGCCATCGGCATTGGCATACCCGGATTACCCAGCGAACTGACTTTCAGGTTGAGGTCCTTTTTAACCAGCTGCAGCCCGTAAAAGGTGAAGAATATCTGTACTTCATAACCGAGTGCTGCCGCGGTAGAGGCGAGGATGAACGGAGGATAGGCCCAATCCAGGGTCCCTTTTGTTGCGATAATTGCGAGTTTTTTCTCTTCCATGATTATCTCCTGGAATTGACGTTAATCTCAGGCCTTTTTCATCAGGAAGACAAATTTGCCTTCTTCTTCACCTGACTCCAGGAGTTCATTACCGGTTTGCTTGGCGAAAGCCTCAAAGTCTTTTACCGAGCCCGGGTCGGTCGCGATGATGCGCAACACCTGGCCGCTTTCCAGACCAGCAATTGCTTTCTTGGCACGTAAAATAGGTAGTGGACAGTTCAGGCCACTTGCATCGAGTTCCTGGTCAAAATCAGCCATAGTAATACCCCTTAATGTTCCCTTGTTTGGATTCTGAAAATCACCCTTGGATAACGGGTGCATGAAAGTGGCGCATTTTATAGAGCAAGTAACCCCGAAACGCAACCTGAAAACCGCAAGACGATAACCTGGGTCAATGAATTACACCGCCTCATTCAGCATGTAATCGCCCTGAACCACCTCGAAACCGTTACGCGCCCAATCCACGATACCACCGCGTAAATTGATTGCGTTATCAATACCTTGCTGTTTGAGAAAATAACAAACCTGGGCAGATCGAGCCCCGGTACGACAATAAAACACAATCGGCTTGTCCTTCTCCAGCGCGTTCATCTTCACTGGAACCACGAGCATGACCATATGCTCGGCATTGGGCAACGCGCCCTGCAGTACTTCAGCTGCGGACCGAACGTCAATCAGACGCGGAGGTTCGTCACTCTGCATCATTTCCGCCAGTTCCTGGGATGTAATTTCATTAATTAACATAGGTAGCACCCGGTAAAATCAAGCGTAGTATATTAGCATAACAGCATATACTAAGTAAACATCAGCGGTTAGAATACGCCATCGCGCTATCTATTACATTAGGGCAATGGGAAGTATGGCCTGTTTCTCTAGAATAGCGCCCAATTACAAAGACTACGGATAAAAAAAATGTCAGACCTGAAAAGTGAAATCGAACGTTGTTTAAGCGGACTGATTGATCCGCACCTGGACCGAGACCTGATGACCAGCAAGGCGGTGAAGGACATTACCGTCGACGGCGACCAGGCGAAGATCGAGATCGTGCTGGGCTACCCGGCCAAGGGCTACTTTGATGAGCTGGCCAGCCAGGTGAAAGCCGCAGTCGAGGCCATCGACGGTATTGCCGG
>JBFFRZ010000298.1:0-2689 GCA_041572715.1 Gammaproteobacteria bacterium | reverse complement strand
CGACCCGTCTGTAAAGACCGCACAGTTCAGCGCCGCATAAAAGTTGTCGGTTACTGGCACGACCGAGGCCATGTATTCCTTGATCAATTCCGGGTGGTCGTGGACGGCCTCGGACAGAGAGCAGAAGATGACACCAGACTCGGCAAGCTTGTCAGTGAACGTGGTTTTTACCGAAACGCTGTCGAAGACGGCATCGACCGCCACATCCTGTACCCCGGCGAGGAGTTTCTGTTCCTCGAGCGGAATACCCAGTTTGTCATAGGTCTCGAGTAATTTTGGGTCGACCTCATCGAGGCTTTTAGGACCATCTTCAGGTCTTTTGGGGGCAGAATAGTATGAGATCGACTGAAAATCGATTTCCGGCACGTGCAAATAGGGCCATGTCGGAGGCTTCATCTGCTGCCATTTGGCAAATGCCTCCAGGCGCCATTGCAGCATCCATTCGGGTTCATTTTTGCGCGCAGAAATAGCCCTAACAGTGTTTTCGTCCAGACCAGGCGGCAGGGTATCGGCCTCGATGTCTGTGACAAAGCCATGTTCGTACTCTTTTTTAGCGAGTTCGTGTAATTCCTGGTTAGCCTGAGTCATTGGAAATCAATAAGTTATCTGTTGAAATAATAACCGAGTAAATTACTCGGTTATTCGAGAGACTAAAGGACTAGTATCATCCAGTCAATCATTACTGATGGGATACCCGGCAGCAGATAGAATTTTATGTCATTCGGGGGCGTCAGGCCGACTTTTTGCCATATTTCGGATCAAAGAGAACATGTGTCCTGGAAATTTGGTCGTGCCAGGCCAGGTTCTCCCGGCTCAACAGGATCCATAAAAAGCCGATACCCAGCAGACTCAGCGATATGGTGGCCATTAAAAACCGGATTAATGCGCTGTCCCATCCCAGGGGACGGTTATCGTCCCGGATGACGCGAATTTTCCAGCTGCGCATACCAAGCGTCTGGCCACCATGAGTCCAGAACCAGCCATAGAATACAAAAGAAATGCCGTATAGATAGAGCGTATACAATGGGCTTCTAAAAAGTTCACTATTGGCGCCTGCAAAGGCGACCACCGGAATCGCTGCGATCATAAGCAGCGCAAACAAGAGGAATGCATCGTATACCATCGCACCAAGGCGACGCAGGAAGCTGGCATTTTTATTCATATCCGTCATCTGGTTCGATTCCGTGTTGTACTTTACACAGCCAGATCCAGCATAAATGTGAACAGGCTCCTGTCAGCTGGGCGGCTGAAGAAAGAAACTCGTGAATACCCGGTTATGCCCTGCGCGTTCGCGAGGCATGGCGTGCTCATTATAACTGTATCGTCTGCAGTGATGAAGATATTCAGAAGGTCTGCCGGGGAGCAGACAACCTTGATGCCGCGTAGGCTATGCCCTCTGGAATGTACGTTACCTGTATCTCAAATGACCGGGCAGTAATTTATACTGGGATAATTCACCGTTTCCTGTTTCATGAACCTGTGATCATGCTAACCAACTGAATCACCGCGGTGGTATGATGCGCGGTTGAACCATATCGTTACCCGGAAGGACAGCAGTATCAATAATCACACGCCAATTGTCATACCGCGCTCAGAGCATGGCATATCACGCAGTAATATCAGCGAAAATGCACTCAAGGTACTCTACCGCCTGAACAAGGCTGGTTATGCCGCCTATCTGGTGGGCGGTGCGGTCAGGGATTTGTTATTAGGTCGACACCCCAAGGATTTCGATGTGGCGACCGATGCCAGCCCTGAAGAAGTACACCGGCTTTTCAGAAACTCCAGGGTAATTGGACGCCGCTTCAAAATAGTCCATGTTCGTTATGGCCGGGATATTGTTGAGGTCACCACATTTCGCGATACCCACGACGATGCGCATACTGATATCGCGCACCAGGACGGAGATGGAAAGCTGTTGCGGGATAATGTGTTTGGCGATATCGACAGTGATGCCTGGCGCCGTGACCTGACCGTGAATGCGCTGTTCTACAACATCAAGGATTTTACGGTTGTGGATTATGTCAACGGGATGGAGGATATTGAAGCCAGGCGTCTGCGTATCATCGGGGATCCGGAAACCCGCTACAGGGAAGATCCCGTTCGCATGCTCAGGGTTGCGCGATTTGCGGCAAAACTTGGTTTTACTGCAGACCAGTCAACACTGGCACCGATGGCCGAATTGGCTCCACTGCTTGACGATATTCCCTCGGCACGGTTATTCGATGAAGTGCTGAAGTTATTTCAGAAGGGCCATGGTTTACGCAGTTTTGAGACCTTGCGGGAGTTTGGCTTGTTTGAATACCTGTTTTTACAGGTTGAAGACTGTCTGCAGGAAGACCAGTCCGGCTATGTTGAAAAATTCATTCGTAATGGCCTCAACAATACGGACGACAGGGTTAATTCAGGTCAGTCGGTCAACCCGGCTTTTCTCTACGCTTTTCTATTGTGGGGAGTCTTCAGGGAAGAAACCGAACTGGCTGGCCATCAAAATATGTCGTCCATGGTTGCTGCAGGGCAGGATATATTCTCTGCCCAGGTGGAGCAGACCGCCATTCCCAAGCGTTTCTCAATACAGGCGAGAGAAATATGGACCCTGCAACCAAGGTTTGAACAGCGCAGGGGAAAACGTCCATTAAGATTACTCACTCATCCGCGTTTTCGTGCCGCATACGATTTTCTGTTATTG
>JBFFRZ010000297.1:0-2692 GCA_041572715.1 Gammaproteobacteria bacterium | reverse complement strand
TGCTGGATTTATTACCGGGCGAATTTTTCTTCTTTGCGGGCATGGCGGGCAGGATTGTATAGTTGAATTCATGTCGCATCAAAAAAGATGCAGGTAGAGTAGCCTAATTTGCTTGAGTCGAAGCAGAATATTGTTGAGAATAAACCGGCCATGAATCCATCACCCAGCAAGGCAGCAAAGCGTCCAGCAGCATGATGAGCGAATCTCGTCATGGCATGTGGTCGGGGCGAGTCGCGTTCATTTTGGCGACAACGGGCGCAACCATTGGCCTGGGCAACCTTTGGCGATTTCCTTATATGGTCAGTGAATATGGCGGCATTTTATTCATCCTGATCTACCTGATCTGTATCACTTTTATCGGCTTACCCATCCTGATGGCTGAAACCATGATCGGGCGCATGGGCAGGCAGAGCCCAATCAACAGCATCAGGATGTTGGCCGAGAAAAACGGCCGTTCACGTAACTGGCAGGCCATAGGCTGGATGGCAATCGTTGCCGGCATTTTGATTTTATCCTTCTATAGTGTCATTGCTGGATGGTCGATAGCATATTTCTTCCGAATATCCCTCGGCAGTTTTGATGGTATTACTTTTGATGGTTCCAGTTCGATCTTCGGTGTTTTGATCTCTGACCCTGAAAAGCTGCTGGCCTGGCACACGCTATTCCTTATTCTTACTTACTTCATCGTCTCTAATGGCGTGCGTCGTGGCCTTGAAGTTGCGGCAAAGATTCTGATGCCAGTATTGCTGGTACTGTTGCTTATCCTGCTAGCTTATGCGATCAATACAGGATCATTCTCAGACGGGGTGAGTTACATGTTATTCCCCGAAACCGGTCAGCTTTCCAGTGTGAAGGGCCTGGGTCTGGTTATCCTAGCCGCATTGGGGCAGGCATTTTTTACCCTCAGCCTTGGTGCTGGTGCGATACTGATTTACGGTTCCTACCTGCCGTCAAATGTATCTATCACGAATAGTGCTGTTTCGATCGTTTTGCTGGATGCGCTGTTTGCTATCGTTGGCGGCATGATTATATTTCCGATCATCCTTTCAACTGGCCTGGACACGGCTGAATTCAGTAACGGACTGAGTAGCGAGTATGGGCCGGGACTGATTTTTCTGTCTTTACCGATGGCTTTCGGCCAACTACCAACGGGCAATATCTTTGGCGGCTTTTTCTTCCTGATCCTGATTATTGCAGCGCTAACTTCTTCTATCGCGCTACTGGAGCCGCTGGTGGCTTACCTGATTGAACGTTATTCCATGACTCGTCGTATGGCTGCCACTATTGGTGCAGGGATGGCGTGGATATTGGGTCTTGGTACAATATTCTCATTTAATGTCTGGTCCGGTGTGCACCCGCTGGATAACATAGGGATACTGGCTAACAAGACCATCTACCATCTGTTCGATTTACTGGCAAGCAACATACTCTTGCCGCTGGGCGGTTTGCTGATTGCAATATTTTCCGGCTGGGTGCTCCCGTGGAGAACTACTGAAGATGAATTATCGATGGGGCAGGAGTACTGCGGTTATGCATTATGGAGAGTTTGTGTACGTTACGTTTCGCCGGTATTGTTATCTATCGTGCTGGTTTACAGTCTGTTGAAGGCGACGGGCTATCTGGGAAGCACACCCTAGGATCGATCTGGTTTTCTCATGAAAGTAGTCAGGAAAAGTGCGCTGGTGCCTTATAGCGCGCACGATATGTACAACCTCGTCAAGGATGTAGAACGCTATCCTGAGTTTCTGCCCTGGTGTGGCGGCGCACAAATTCATGAGCGGCTTGATGATGGTGTTATCGCCAGTGTCGAAATCAGCAAGGGCAAGCTGCATAAATCATTTACCACCAGGAATCACTTTACAGAGGACAGGGAGATTACCCTGCAACTGGTAGACGGGCCTTTCAGTGAGCTCAAGGGCGCCTGGAACTTTGAACCCATCAGTGATATGGGTTGTCGGGTATCGCTGTATCTTGAATTTGATTTCAACAGTACACTTGCCAGCATGACCATAGGGCCGGTATTCAACCTGATCGCGGATCGTCTGCTGGATGCCTTCGTCGATGAGGCAGGTAGACTTTATGAATAGGCAGGAAGCAATGATAGAAGTTGAAGTCGCTTACGCAGAGCATGACAAGCAGTTGATTAAATCGGTCGAGGTTCCAGTGGGTACAACCGCGATCGAAGCCGTGCATCTGTCGGGTATCCGTGAAGACTTCCCCCATATTCCCGGCGATGACCAGATCGAAATCGGAATTTTCAGCAAGAAGTGCGAGACCGGTGACGTCTTGCAAGCGGGGGATCGTGTCGAGATCTATCGGCCTTTACAGATTGATCCGAAAGAAGCCCGGCGCTTAAAGGCCGAGGTTGCTGAACGCAGGAAGCAAGCTGCAGATAAAGCAGCCGGGGCCTGAAGCCGCTATTCTAAGGATTGCCGGTTGTGGTAAGTATCCCCAAGGTACTTGTTATTCTTCGTAACCGGTCGCCTTATTGAGCACCCGTTCGAAAATGCCAATCTTTTCTATGTCCTTGGGGTATTCAGGGGGAATGACTATGGTACGTTCCCGGTTTTCTTCCTTGGTGATTTTTGCCAGTTCCTCTCCCTGCGGGTACATATCTCCACTGATCTTGAAGAGCCGGCCCTGTTGAAACAGCAGTGCCAGTCGTTTTTTCTCTGTCTCAACCCTGAGGGTT
>JBFFRZ010000296.1:0-2697 GCA_041572715.1 Gammaproteobacteria bacterium | reverse complement strand
TTCGCTATCGCTCGTCCGGAATGACATGTGGATATGTACAGTGAATCCCTATAAGAGCGTTCATGCATGACGATTCGTACATGACGATTCGTACATGGCGATTCGTACATGACGATGCCCATACTCTATAGCGTCATACCCGCGAAAGCGGGTATCCATTTCAAAGTATTCGTGTAGCGGTATATTCATCTAGTGTTTTGATGTGGTGCATTTTCCCACCATGGATTCCAGATCTTCGCTATCGCTCGTCCGGAATGACGAGCCCTAATCGTATTCCCGGTCTTTCCACTGCCTGAGTTCGGTAAACACCTGTTCAGACGAGCCCAGTTCATGGCCCGCATGAGTCTCCGCGGCCTTGACCACATTCTCGACACCGCTACGCAAAAACGGGTTTGTCCTGATTTCCTGTCCGAGTAACGAGGGTACGGTTCGCACTCCACGTTCTCGGGCTTGCCGCACTTCGGCTTCGCGCTGGATCAGGTCCGCATTCTGCGGCTCCACCCACTTGGCAAAACCGATGTTATCCAGCGTGTATTCATGTGCACAGTAAACCGAAGTGTCTTCGGGCAAGGTCGCGATACGACTCAATGAATGATGCAGCTGACCCATGGTGCCACTGAATACCCGGCCACAGCCACAGGCGAACAGGGTATCGCCGCAGAACAACGCTTTTTCACCATGGTAGGCAATGTGCCCTTCCGTATGCCCGGGAACCTCCATCACTACCGGCCGGAAACCCAGGCCCGGCACATCGACCACATCTCCTTCCGACAGCCTGATATCCAGCCCATTGATTGACTCTTTGGCCGGACCAAAAACCGTGCAATCCGGGTAAGCCGCCTTGATGCCGGCGATGCCGCCAACGTGATCGTAATGCTTGTGCGTAATCAGTATGGCCGAGACCTGCTTGCCCGATTTCTGCATGTACGCCAGCACCGGGTCCGCATCGCCCGGATCGACTACGGCAACCTGTTCTTCACCTTCGTCGATCACCCAGATGTAGTTGTCGTCGAAGGCATTGACACCATGAACCTGGATCATGCTTAACCCGGCGGCCAGCCCATGGCACGACCGGCCAGCATATGTATATGTAAATGAAACACGGTCTGCCCAGCCCCGGGACCGTTATTGATGACCAGGCGAAAGGCATCGCCATAGCCGGCGTCCAGCATGATCTGTTTCGCCTTCAGCAACAGGTAACCCAGCATATACTGATCATCCGGCATCGCGCTGGTTAAACGCTCGATCGGCTTCTTCGGGATCAGCAGGTAGTGCAAAGGGGCCTGCGGATTGACATCCTTGAAGCACAGGCACTCGTCATCTTCGTACACGATGTCTGCGGGAATCTCGCGGTTAATGATTTTGCTGAACAAGGTTTCTGTCATGATCTTTATTCCTGATCCAGGTTGAATGAATACACTTTCAAATTATTGGTAATCAACATACTATCATTATTTATATACGATCTCGTTTAACGGGAACAGGTGCCAGTGCAGATACCGGATAATTCATACACTCAGACCTTTTCATCCGGTAGCCGTATCTTTTCAGAAGGCGACAAGGGCGATGTCGCCTACGTGATCGAAAGCGGCCAGATAGAAATCTCCAGGGCCGAACAGGGCGTGCTTGCCGTGCTCACCGAAGGGCAGCTGTTTGGCGAAATTGCCCTGATCGACGATACCCCCAGAACCGCTACTGCCATCGCGCTGGATGATGCCGTGTTGACCGTAGTCAGCCGGGAACAGTTGCTGGAGCGCCTGGAGCGGGCCGAACCCATGCTGCGCATGCTCATCAAGGTCATTCTCTCCCGTTACACCAAGGGTGTCCGAAGCATGCTCGAGGCAGGCAAGGACAAGGATGAGGCCGACAAAGGCGGCATCATCACCCAGGATACCCAGGTACTGGCCATCGGCAAGTTCAAACTGGAAAACGAGTTGCGCCTGGCCATGGAAAACAACGAGTTACTGGTTTATTTCCAGCCGATACTCGATATTCAGAGCGGCAAGTGGGCGGGCTTTGAGGCATTAACGCGCTGGAATCACCCCACCAGGGGTGCGATCTCTCCCACGGAGTTTATCGCGCTGGCGGAGGAAACCAGCCTGATTGTGCCGGTGGGCACCTATGTATTGAGACGGGCCTGTAACAGCTTGACGCATTTCCAGACCATCCGGAATGAAGTGTTGACCGATGCACCACCGCTGTTCATCAGCGTGAACGTTTCATCAAAGCAGATTCATGATGAAGCATTCATCAACCAGATCTCTGAAATCGTCAAGTCCGCTGCAATTGATCCGGCATGCCTGAAACTGGAGATTACCGAGAGTGTGGCCGCCGATTACAAATCGGTCGTCGACTGGGTGAAAAAATGCAAGAGAAAAGGTTTTACGGTGGCAATCGATGATTTCGGCACGGGTTATTCCAGCCTGGAACACCTGCTGGAACTGGATGTCGATACGCTTAAGGTTGATCAGGCATTCATCAAAAACCTGAAAGAAAATCGCAAGGCCCGGCAGTTGCTGCAGGGCATCGTCAACCTGGCCAAGGGTATTGGATACAATATTGTCGCCGAAGGCCTGGAAAGCGAGGAACACCTGAATGCGTTGTCGGTGCTCAAGGTTGATTATGGCCAGGGCTGGCTGGTGGGCAAACCGCAGTCTTTCGATGAGATCATGCAGCACCTGCAAAACGGCGCCTGAA
>JBFFRZ010000295.1:0-2713 GCA_041572715.1 Gammaproteobacteria bacterium | reverse complement strand
GTGTTGGCGAAACCAGTCGAAATACACCCACCATACTGGGCATCGCCTATAGCCCGTGGTTCTTTTGGGACGGGCGCAGCGACAGCCTCTGGTCACAGGCTCTTGGCCCGATGGAATCAGCCGTTGAGCACGGTGGAAACCGGGTTCAGTACGCCCGACTCCTGTTCAATGACCCGCAATACCGGTCTGCTTATGAAGATTTATTTGGCCGCTTGCCTGACCTGGCCGACAGCGGGCGTTTTCCGCTTAAGGCTTCGCCTGTTGGCGATGAAAAAGCACGTCAACGCTGGCAATCCATGTCTGCTGAGGATCGCCAGGCAGTCACGAGAGTCTATGCAAATTTGGGCAAGGCGATCGCCGCTTATGAGCGGAAACTGCTACCTGGGCCCTCAAGGTTCGACCGGTATGTAGAGAGCTTGCTCAAAGGGCAATACGATATGGCGGAGCAACAGCTTTCAGCAAGCGAAGTGGCTGGCCTGAAGCTATTCATTGGCAAAGCACGATGTGTTACCTGTCATCAAGGCCCCTTGTTCTCCAATCACGGATTTCACAACGTCGGCACCCCCGATCCGGCGACCAGAAAACCGGATTACCTGCCGGCGATCATCTACCTGTTTCTGGATAAACCAGAAGCCGACCAGGGTCGCTATCAGGGAGTACGCCTTGCACGGCAATCCGAGTTCAACTGCCTGGGCGAATACAGTGATGCCAATGAAGCCGACTGCGCTGAACTGAAGTACGCGAATACCGATCATCGCGCTACGCTGGGGGCATTCAAGGTGCCGACGCTACGCAATGTCAGCCACACCGCCCCTTATACGCATGCCGGTTTCTACACAACGCTGAGCGAGGTGCTGAATCATTACAACAATCCACCTGATGCCTCGGTCGGACATAGCGAACTGTCTCCGATTGAGCTTACAAAGGAGGAATTAAAACAAATAGAGGATTTTTTAAGTAGCCTGGATAGCCCGGTTAATGCTGATCAACGCCTGCTACGCCCACCTGCCCGTTGATTATGTCAGCGACTGCCTTCTTCATGCTCTTTCTGAACCTTCTCCAGAAATGCAAAAATTGCATACGAAATACCAAAGCCAGAGGGAATTGAAACAGCAATGAGTATCACGTAGCCAAGCTCGACTTCAGCGCTATTGTCCGTACTGATACCAAACAATTTAGCCAGCACTGTCATTATCATCCACGCAAGAAAAATTCCACCAAACAGCAGGATACGTATTGGTCGATTACCTTCGGCCAGCATTAATAACAGTTTGTTTATCAAGGCGTCTCTTTCAACCTTTAAAATACAGGTCTTGCTTACCCCGTGGGTATCGGGACCGTCTAGTACAAGAAGTATGCATCGATCGCTTGGTTATTAACAGATCAATCCGGTACAACAGGGCAACCTGGAATGCTGTCGCTTAATCTAACTTTGTAGCATTCTGAAAAAAAAGGGGCGGGAGCCGCCCCATTGAAATATACCCAGTGTGGGTACATGCCGATCAACCAACCAAAAGGAGAGTCAGGAGCCAATCAATCTATAGATACCGGTTGCACTCAACAGGATCCTAGTACCTGTGTCTTGTTGGATAAGTTAGTCGCGAAACCGCTTCTTTTGAAATACTGATTTGTGATGGCGCAGATAAGATTTGCCTATAGGCGGACTTGGTGGGAGATCCAAAGCCATTGTATTCAAAAGGAATTTTTCATTAATACTGCTGGTCCGTTTAGCGTCAGCGAATGCAATCATTGCAGCTACCTTTCGCGATCATATCCCCCGCTTATACAAGGCAAAAACTTTAACAGGCTCGACCGAATGCGAATCCCGCCATGGCCATCCTGCTTCATCACCCTGGTTTGCCAATATGCGGCTCATCAACAAATACCTGTATGCAAAAGTTGCTCGCGCTGGTGCCAGCCGCTTCCACTTGTCTGAGCATTGACAGGCGACTCAATTCCGGCAACATAACAGACCGACCACCTGAAGCAGAAAGCCATGCCCAGCAAAATGGAGGAGTTCGGGTTCTTCCTGACCCGTGCATTTGCCACTACCAGGCGCCGCCGGCGCAAATGGCCATATGTTCCGGGAAAGTATTTCGTCAGCGACCCAGACGCCCCGGTTGCAGTAACAACACTGGGCAGCAAGGAACTTGCAGAGCAGGTCGCAAACTCTGCACCCCCCGGCCTTTGCATCGTTGGCAAGGTTGAAACCGAAAACATCGGTATCGAAAAAATCATCAAGAACATTCTATCGAATGCGAATATCCGGTACCTGATTTGTGCAGGTAATGAACCACCAAAACATCTGACAGGCGCAACGATTATCGCGCTATTTGAAAACGGCATGGATGAGCATCATCGCATCATGGGTTCGCCGGGTATGCGCCCTGTATTACCGAATACAAGTCTCGAAGAGGTACATGCATTCAGGCAACAGATCAAGGCAATAGACATGATCGGATGCACAGACGTTTCGAGCATACACCGGAAAATAAGTGAACTTGCGGATAGTACCCCCGATGAGTCCCAGGTATCTTTCACCTATACGGAGTCCAGGGCAGAACACATATCTGCTGAAACGGTGGACCCCAATCAAATCATTCTTGACAAGGCTGGGTACTTTGTAATCAACATCGAGGAAAACAGGCTGCTGGTTGAACACTATAACTACCAGGAACAGTATCTGAGGACGGTTGAAGGAACCAATGCGCGG
>JBFFRZ010000294.1:0-2728 GCA_041572715.1 Gammaproteobacteria bacterium | reverse complement strand
GCACCAAGGTCGAGCAGTTTCGCCGTTTCGAGACAACGACACCACTGACTGGAATATACATTGACGCTGGTTATTCCCCTTGCACGCAGCCAGTCACCAATCGCCCTGGCCTGCTGGCGACCGGTATCATTGAGATTACGCTGGGTCGTGCAATCGTTCAGCTGAAAGTGGTCAGGATCACCGGTACCAGGTGCCAGAGCATGGCGAATCATAAGCACAGCCCCACCGCCTCGCATATGTGCCAGCAACGTCGCTTCGTCTGTACCGGCAGCATTCACGTGAGCGCTGACCCCGGCAAGAAATAACATCAGTATGGCCGCGCAAAGACGCGGTAAAAATGCACGGTTAAAAATCGAGGGCATTTTCTTTATCGACATTTCAATCAGGGCCATATACCGCGCAACAGGGTCGCATCAGCCACCCGCTTGATTGCGATGATCAGGGCAGTGGTACGAAAATCTGGCTTGTCTGTACCCTGTTCAGAAACGGCATCCTCAGGCAACTCAATTTCTCCAACAATGTATTGTTGCCATACGGTAAATACATCGTCTACGGTGGCGTACATTTTTTTCTGCAGCTTGCTATCAATCACGTCTATATCCCACTGCTCATGCGCATGGTTCTGCACCCATTCATAATAGCTGACTGTTACACCACCTGCATTGGCCAGTATGTCGGGAAGGACGTAGACCCCGCGGCGCGCCAGGATTTCATCGGCGGCGGGTGTGGTGGGATTGTTTGCTGCCTCTACAATCAGTTTTGCCTTGATATTGGCCGCGTTCTGACTGTTGATCTGAAACGCTATAGCAGCGGGAATCAGAATATCACAGTCAATCTCAAGCAGCTCTTCATTGGTCAGTGTCAGGGTATCAGGCATACCGACCACGGTCCCATGTTCCTGCTTGAATGCGATCACAAGTTCAGGATCCAGACCTTTTTCAGAATATATTGCACCGCTGCTGTCACTTATCGCCACAATCTTGCATCCCTGCCGACAAAATTCATTTGCTGCGGCGGTACCTACATCGCCAAACCCCTGAATGGCAACACGCATACCGGCGACCTCCTGGTGTTCGGGAATCAGGCCTTTTGATAAAAACCGCTGCGTAACATACATGCATCCCTTCCCGGTCGCTTCTCGCCGCCCCAGTGACCCGCCCAGATCCAGGGGCTTGCCAGTGACCACAGGCCGGTTGTTTCTGCCGCCATTCATCACGTCATAGGTGTCGAACACCCAGGCCATGGTCTCTTCATTGGTGTACATGTCCGGTGCAGGGATATCAGTGTGCGGCCCTATGACATCGAACAACTCCGCAGTGAAACGTCGGGTGATTCTCCTCAGTTCATTTGTGCTGAGTTCTTTTGTGTTACAGATAACACCGCCTTTGGCGCCACCAAACGGAATATGCACAAGCGCACATTTCCAGGTCATCAGCTTGGCGAGGGAAGTAACCTCTTCCAGTGTCACATCCGGATGGTAACGCATGCCGCCCTTGCCCGGGCCAAATACCCGGTTGTGAATTACCCGTATACCCTCAATCGTCCTGACTGAACCATCGTCCAGTTCTACCGGAAATCTTGTAATATATTGACGCTTCGGCTGTTTGAGGAAATCGATAAGACCCGCCTTTAAACCCTTGATATGGGCCGCGGCCTTGTCGAACTGCTGTTCACTGATCACGATGTGATCCAGTTCTTCTGCCTCCATCTTACTCCCCTTGCCTTTTATTCATTGCGCATGATCCACGATCATGCCGTACACATACATTAGCATACGGGGTCATGTGCACCCATAGATAACAGCAGGCCCGCTGACTACAACCGCCCTGCCGACTCCAGGCCGGTCAGGCTAATGCCGGATTAACGATGTATCTCTGCCCGGACATCCAGGATGTTTGTTATTCGAACCGGGCAGCTCGCTCTTTCTCTTCTGCCAGCACCATCTGTACACACTGGTAGTATCGGGCAGGACCGTACAGTCTTTTCTGTATACCGCAACGTCGAGTCATTAGCGCCTTTTCTTCTTCACTGAGCTTTGACAGGTCAGGTTTGTCTGCCAATAACTTGAGTTCCGACAATCGGTCCCTGATACAGCTGTAATAATTTGCCGGGCCCCACAGGCGTTTATCAATACCACAGGATTGCTCTATTGAACTTCTTTCAAATTCATTCACGCCGGACAAGTCTGGTTTGCCTGAGAATTTGATTAATTCTGCCATCTGCCTGCTGATACAGCGGTAATACACGACCTGGCCGTACATGCGCCTGTCAATACCGCAGGCCCTCTCGATTTCATACTGGTGCCGATCGCTAAGCCCGGATATGTCCGGCTTTTCCGTGAGGATTTCCAATTGTGACAACTGCTCCCAGACACACTGATAATAGGCGTCCAGTCCAAACTCACGCTGGGGATAACAGGTTGCCTCGATGGCATCAATTTCGGCAATACTAACCATGCCATCCACTCTTGCCTGGTAAATGATATCCCGGGTGTCGGACTCACGGGTATCGGACGCCAGAAGGCTGGCTGAAGCCAGCAGCGCCACGGTAAGAAATAAATTCACATATCTGCTCATGATCGATACTTATAACTAAAAATGGTCAAATGAAAATAGCACAACTTTTCACCTCATTTGGATGATTTAGGTCAAAAATGAATTGGGCGACTGGATTTGTTTTCCGGGTTGCCAGGACTGATCGGATATACCGCGAGGAATGTAGCCCACGT
>JBFFRZ010000293.1:0-2742 GCA_041572715.1 Gammaproteobacteria bacterium | reverse complement strand
CTGGTGTAAACGGCCATGACTGACTTTACGACCCTGCATCATTGCCTCGCTGATATCATCACCCTGATCAAGCGCGAGCTGCACATGTTGGTCACCCAGTAATTCCAGCGCCTTTTCGATACGGTCGGGGTTCTGCGCCAGCTCACGGTCTACAATCAATACAACTTTGCCTTTTTGACCCGATATCTCATATGACTGCTCACCGAGTTCGCCCTCATGATCATATCCCTGCCTGAGCGCAATCAGCATTTGCATCATATCGATATCCTGCGGGCATAAGGGTGCGCAGGCACCACACAGTACGCAGGCAAAAACCTGATCCTGCTCCAGCTCATCATTGCCCTGTAGCGTCTTGGCCCAGCCATGTGGCGTCTCCATCACGCTGCCGCCCTGCTGATACACCGGGCAGACCATAGCGCACAGGCCACATCCGTGGCATCGACTGGCGTCAAACTCTTCTGCGTTATGCAACATCAGAAAATCACATCACGATTGAGTATCATCGATGGATCATACTTCCGCTTCATTGCCAGGTGCCTGTCTACCATTTCGTCGCCCAGGGCCCTGCGGATATACCCCTTCATCATGCCACCAAAACGATAGTAGCTGGTTTGCATATCCACACCGATGTCATAGATCTCGTTCTTGAATGACTGCAGTTCATCACGTGAATAATCCCGCTCATCCAGCATCGGCTCGAATTCACATCCATAGCTCAAACCCCTGGCATCCGGCGGGATACTGGATAACTCGTAATGTTCTTGATGATCATCCCGCAGCCTGATACCGACACAATACAGGGTGTAATGCCTGAAATACTTCTTGCACACTTCATTGCCCCGTTCGACGGCCTCGACAAACTTGTCTACATTAGTTGCCAGGTCGGGTATGACCATATGCTTATGACCCCAGTGTTTCCATACTGCCCTGGAGAATACGGCAGTGCGATCTACCAGCTTGCCTTCCCGCATATGCTGTGGTGGCTCCAGGTCTGGAAACAGGCCGGATTTCCTCTGCAGCAAGTACATCAGTTCGCCGATACGCCATGGCCTGAACAGGTAATAGATTGCCAGCCTGATTGCGAATACAGGTTCGCCGAAGCCGCGCAACCTGCCGCGCCACTGCTTCATGAACATCTCGTTACGCTCATCCGAATCAAATCCGATCAGTAAGGTGACAGCCTTGTCCATCATTGTCAGTATGCCGCTGTAATCACAGGCCCCGGCCTGATCAAGCATCTGCAAATCCTCAATGGCATGACGCAGGGAACGATAATAGCAATAGTGCATTTTCATGGGTGTGAATGGACGAATCTTCAGGGTAGCCTCGGTGATAACACCGAACTGTCCATAGCCCAATATCACGCGCTTGAATAACTCCGGATTTTCCTCGTCGGAACATTCACTGATCTCACCGGTCGGGGTAACCACCTGCAGTGACAGAACCTGGTCCGCGCTGCACCCATACTTGCAGGAATTGACGTCAATGCCGCCCACCCCGATAGTGCCGCCTACCGATGAGGTCAAATTCAATGGGGCAGAAAGATAATCCAGCTGTTCACGCCGTAATACTTCTGCAAGGCGGTGCCAGAAAATACCGGCCTGGGTCCTGACTGTCATGGCATCCTTATCGATACTGACGACCTGCTTCATGCCGGTCATATCCAGCAGGATTCCGCCAAATGCTACAGATTCACCCTCTGTGGTGAGCCCGCCACCTCGGGTTGTCACCGGGACTTTAAACTCCTGTGCGTGCTTTAAAAGTTGTGACACCTGGGCTGCTGTTGATGCACTGACAACACCATGTGGCATACCGCAAGCGAGACCCCCGGCATCGGTTACATAGACAGCTCTTGCACCTTTTTTCTCAATAACCTCAACGCCATGACTGCGCAGTGCAGAAAGAAACTCTTCCCACTGCCCATGCTCACCTTTCCAGCGTGTGGGATTGGTCTGCTGACGGGGAATACCCTGCAATGCATCTGGTGCGACAGGACAAGGCGGCAGATCGCCTATTGTTGTAATGGGTATTTCCACTGGATAAACGGGTTTACAATCAGGGTGGCAAGTTTAGGGCAAAACAACCTCACATGACAGGGCAAGCATGGGCAGACTGGTCTTGGTCATTATCAGTCGGTTCGTTATGATGTGGCATCATGTATGAAGACCCCCGACCACCGGCCGATTCTGAGGCCGCAGCCGTTTCAGTATTCATCCAACAGCTCTATTCATGCTGTCCCCGGGTCATTGTCATTCCTGCAATCCTGGCAATCAATATAACCGCCTTTATCTACCTGTTATACCGGGGCGCAGGGATCACCGGAGAAAATCTTCAGGTATATATTGAATATGGCGCCAATCTGGGTGCCCTGACCAAGAGCGATCAATGGTGGCGACTGTTAACCGCGACTTTCCTGCACTACGGTATCTTGCACCTTGGATTCAACATGTGGGTGCTATGGGATGCAGGCCGGCTTACAGAGCGATTATTTGGTCATTTCAACCTGGCGTGGATTTACATCTTTTCCGGCCTGTTGGCCAGCCTGAGCAGTCTTTACTGGAACCAGGATGACGTAGCCAGCATCGGTGCCTCCGGCGCCGTATTTGGTATATTCGGTGCCCTGATTGGCTACCTGCTACGTCAGCGACAGACCATTCCCCAACTATTACTGAAGCAGTTGATGAGAAGTGCGCTGATCTTTACCGGCATCACACTTTTTCTCGGTGCGACAATTCCCGCTAT
>JBFFRZ010000292.1:0-2743 GCA_041572715.1 Gammaproteobacteria bacterium | reverse complement strand
GCCGCCGCCACCATGGCCGCCATGAAAGTCAGCTGCATGACCGTCCTTGAGGACGACAAGCTGGTAGGCATCATCACGTCTTTTGACCTGCTCAAGGCGCTGAAGAATCAGATCGCCTCGAGTCAAAACCCCAACGACGATAATATTCCGTATCACGCAGCAGTTGCCGTTCATCTATCTCGCCCGATACGTAGTCATCCAGCGTAGCCTGGAATGGCTGCTGAAACCATTCGACGCCAATCGCCAATGGCCACCCCTGCGAATACATGGTTTCAAGCACATGCATTTGCAGCATATGGTCTTCCACGCTGGAATGGGTCTCCCCTACAAAGACCACCTGACGACCCTTTATTTTCTCGGTCAGCCCTGGCATTGAACTAATTTTTGCGGTTTGAATGACCCGTGCATTCAGAAATTCATCAACCACAGCCGATGAGACCGGCAGGCTTAACAAGAGCATGATTACAAACAGCGGTATATTATGCATTGGTCTACTCGAGATTGTATGGCGCGCCAATTGCACGCCGGTTTGCAGTGTGTATAGGCATGTGGCCAGAGGCACTATCATCAATAATCATGAGATAACGTGAATGATAACAGCAACCCTGGCATTAACGGCTTGCATGACGACATGACTTCATGGGGCTTTTGTTTCATCGAAATCAGGCTCATCTGCATCATTCAGCGGGTACGCATCGGCCACGTATGCCGGCCCTTTCATTAGATGAATGGTGAAACACAGGATACCGGTAGCTATTAAAAAAGAAATTGCAGTGAAGAATATCGAGATCGCAATAAAATCAATGCCTACCCTCAATCGCACAATGTCATCGGCCAAGCCTTGAAACGGATAAACATGAGAAATCAAAAGCATCAGCCCGGGAATAAATATGCTGGCAGCCAAAAGAAGAGGCATCTTCCTGAGTACCTTCCATTCCAGGCCTGGCGCATGATGATTGTTGTGAAGCTTTCGCATTGTTTCCTGCCAGATAGTGGCTTAGCAATTACCTGGCTGCCGCAATGGCAGCCAGCGTCAAACACAGTACTACTATAGACGTTAAAACCACCCTCATCGGCACATACCATGGCGGCAGCGCAAACTTGCGACTGACAGCGCCGTCATAAAAACACAGGCTGATAAACGAGACGATCAACAGGCTGTAACCAGTAACCTGGGGCAACATCAGTGCAAACCAGCCCAGCAGGGGAGGCACAACGCTCACGAAAAGCTGTGCCCTAGCCTCATTATCCGGCGATGAAATCACCATGCCCCAGTGTATGGCGCCCATGAAAGACAGAATAACAGCTGCATAGGATTGCAGCAGGAAGTGAGGGCTATCGATGAAGGGCATGTCGACCCACGCACCAATAGAGAAAGCGACAAACGGAATTAGCCCCGCATATCCAAGTAGCTGTGCCTGTGAACGCAGTTGCATGGCAGGAATTGGGCAGGATGAACCTGCCCGGGCTGATCACCCTTCGTCAATACCCTCGGTGACTGGATTGTGAATCTTTTCGTGCAGTCTGCTGTTGGCAACCACCGAGTGCAGCACATCAGGATCGTGCTGCTCTATTTCATGCATTATCCGGTCGTAGTAGCGACCCGTTTCGATTACCTGTAATTCATATCCAGACATACCCGCCTCCTGCACCTATAGCTTGTTGAACAAGTTTATAGGGTTGAATAATATCACTTGTTTAGTATTTGTCCAGTTTTTATTAGAATATTGTGATTACTACATGGACACCAGACGCGATCTGGCCATCGCTCGGGGACTTTCGTTATAAGAATCCCGTCACGGCCCTGCCAAACAGGGAATTGAGTGATTTTCTAACACTGCCCTTCGGGAATCATCAGCTGCCGAGCCATGACCTGGACATAATCCAGACTCGTTCCAGGCTGACGAGGCGCGACCCCACTGGATACTATGACCGGTGCTCCCGGTCAAAATTGCCACCTCGAAAATGAAAAGTCATGGTAATTGTGCCGTCAGGGTGCAACGCATAGTTCGCATCTCACGCCATGAAGGCCGTGATGTCGGCAATGATGCAATCGTCATCCACCCATGAAACATGCAATGTCGCCCTGCCTCAGGGCTAAAGCAATACGCGTTCTACTCCGCCCTTTGCGGCCATGTCGATAAAACGCTGTTGCCAGTCTTCACCCATGAGTTCATTCGCCATCTCTACAACAATGTAATCGGTATCAATGCCCGTTTCATCGGTGTAGCGTGACAGGCCCTGCTGGCAGGAAGGGCAGGCGGTCAGTAACTTGATCGAATCTCCACCCCGCTCGCCAGCCGTACTTGCATTGGCTTTAAGCTCTTCGGACTTTCTGTAACGCAATTGTTCGGCGATGTCCGGGCGGGATGTGCCTAAAGTTCCAGACTCGCCGCAACATCTTGCTGAATCCACTACTTCCTTGCCCAGCAAATCCGACGCCACCTTGAGTGGCTGATAGGTTTTCATTGGTGAATGGCACGGGTCGTGATAAATGTACTGTGTTGTGCTGGATCCGGTCAGCTTGATGCCCTGCTCCATCAGGTACTCGTGTATATCCAGCAAGCGGCAGTCAGGAAAGATTCGCTCAAACTCATATTTCAGCAACTGGTCCATGCAGGTGCCGCAGGATACGATCACCGTTTTGATATCGAGATAGTTCAACGTGTTGGCCACGCGATGGAACAGTACACGATTTTCTGTAGTGATCTGCTGACCCTTGACATGCTGGCCGGCCGCGGTT
>JBFFRZ010000291.1:0-2745 GCA_041572715.1 Gammaproteobacteria bacterium | reverse complement strand
CTTCGAAAGCCGCAGAACCCGGCCCGACGATGATGCCGGCTCGTAGTTCAGTCACCGGGACACTGCCATCGCGCAATACCTCACCCGTGTCTCGTCGTGAAAGGATATGTTCGGAGTCCGCACCTTCAGGTACGAGGCCGCCCAGGTAAATGATCCGCCGTATACCGGCCTGAGCAGCAGCACTGGCAAAGTTTCTCGCAGCCTGCAAGTCGAGTTGCCCAAAGTCTTTACCGGCATTCATGGAATGCACGAGATAATAAGCGGTATCGGCATCTTGCAGTGCTGTGGCAAGTGATGCAGGTTCAAGTGCATCGGCTTTAAGAATCTCAACGTTTTTCCAACAGCGGGATTTGAGTGCCTCGTCCCTTCGCGCGCAGGCTCTTACCTGGTAGCCCCTTTCCAACAGGTAGGGTACAAGGTTCGAGCCAATATACCCGCTCGCGCCGAACACCAGTCGAAGGCCGGCTTGTTTCGTTGCATCGTCTGTTTGGAAATTACTCATGCCGGTAACTATATGGATGAGACGCGAGATTTGCTATGGGCGATTATTTTCGGCATATCTCTACATTATGAGGGTGGGAGGCATCCTGGGGAGGCCAAAAAGTAGACATTCAATAAGTTTTGTTTATGATTTCCAACAAATCATATCAGCCGAGTAAACCTGGTTATTGTCGAGAATAATATGCCCAAACTGTTGATAGCATCATTCATCGCGATTATTGCGATTCCTGTCCTTGCCGAAGAGACGCGTTTAATTGATGGGGCCGACTTGCTCGAGACTGTCAAAAAACAGATTAACAACATAAACACGCAGCAGTTGCGCAAACAGCTTCAGCATAAGCCCATGACATTGCTTATCGACGTTCGCATGGAAGATGAAATTAATGTACGTGGGGGAACCATAGATAGCCCGTTGAATACTATTATTCCCAGGGGCTGGCTGGAGACGCGGATTGGCGAATATGCTCTTAGCAAAGATACGCCGATTGTTACTTATTGCGGGGCCAACATAAGAAGTCCGTTTGCAGCCAAGACGCTTATGGATATGGGTTATACCAATGTCAGCAATTATGAGGATGGTTTTTTTGCCTGGAAAGATGCGGGTCTGCCAATCGATATTCCGGACAAGGCACTGGATTCCTTCCTCTATAGTATGCCCATCAAGGTAACCGACGGCGTATGGTCTGCCATTGGGGCCACTGCACCACCTACTTATGCAAACTCTGGTCATAATAACAATCTCTCTTTTATTATCACCAATGAAGGAGTGGTAGTGATTAATGCAGGCGCGAATTACCTGCTGGCAAAAGCATTGCATGACGAGATTAAAAAGATAACCAGCCAGCCCGTGAAATACGTGGTTCTGGAGAATGAACAGGGTCATGCCGCCCTGGGCTCAAATTACTGGAAAGAGCAGGGTGTCCCTATTATCGCGCATGTAGATGCCGATACGGTTATTCGCAAGAATGCTGGTCGTATGCTTGATCGCATGAAGTCTTATGCGAGGGATAAGGCATGGAAGACGGAGATCGCCTATCCAGATAAAACATTCGAAGAGAAAATGATCCTCGAGCTTGGAGGACAGCGAATAGAGTTGCTCTACCTGGGGCCGGCTCATGGTCCCGGTGACATCGTAGTATGGTTGCCGGAGAAAAAGCTGGTCATTGCCGGAGACATGGCTTTTCATAAACGCATGCTGCCAATTTTTGAATACACGGATACTGCTGGATGGCTGGAAACCTGGGAAAAGTTCGCGGCTCTGGAGCCGGAAATAGTAGTGCCCGGTCATGGTGGCCCGACCAATATGCAGGAAGTTACCAAGTACACGAGAGATTACGTTGCTTTTATGCGTGCGGAGGTTGGTAAAATACTTGATGAAGGCGGAGAGCTGAATGAGGTCTACAAGATCGACCAGTCAGCTTATGCACACCTGGACACCTATGATCGCCTGGCCAGCCTGAATGCGAGCACTTTGTATCGTTCAATGGAGTTTGAATAATTCCCCGGGTATTCCCGCATACTGCAAAACCCCTGGCGAGTCGCCTTTTAGCCAGTATTGACTTCAGATGGGGGATTGATCGTCCTGATTTCCTCTAATAAGAATATCTAGCTTATTGGCACAAAGGGTAAGAATTAAGAATTTATCAGAATATAAAAAATACAGGATATACGCCTCATTCAAAGTACTGATGCTGGCAGGTCAAGTCCATCCTTAACCACCATTTCTATCGATAAGCCCGGCCATCTATTTCTGAAAACTTTTTGGGGTTTTCAATGCGGAGAATATGAGTCAATACTGAAAGTTATGTCATTTTTTCGTTCGCTTTCGCATCAGATAGGATTTACCGGGATCTACAAGATAGTGTCCCTTTAAGGCTGTGCGCCCGATCAGCATTCTGAATCCCATCGTATCTCGATTTGTTAACGTAACCTCGGCAGTATGCACCGTAGTTCCAATCGCAATTTTAGTTTCTATTACGTAGCGCAGTTCACTATGGCCACCCGAGTCACGTACTTCTCGTTCGTCTAGAAGCGGCGCCTGGCATTCAATTACCTGATCCAGGTTCCTTTGCTTTGGGTGGATACTGAACTTCACCAACCTTGTGCCAGAAGTTTCATCCAATCGTACGTCAAAGGCATGTAATGCTGATGTCCTCGCCCCGGTATCAACCTTTGCCTTTATACGCTCAATCCCTAATTCAGGAAGCGACACCCACTCCCGCCATCCGAGTA
Organism: Gammaproteobacteria bacterium; assembly: GCA_041572715.1. GTDB lineage: Bacteria > Pseudomonadota > Gammaproteobacteria > JAJDYQ01 > JAJDYQ01 > JAJDYQ01. The sequence continues at coordinate 12 of JBFFRZ010000291.1, read as the reverse complement.
CTTTAGTCACTT
>JBFFRZ010000290.1:0-2778 GCA_041572715.1 Gammaproteobacteria bacterium | reverse complement strand
ATGGAGGATCCATACAAGCTGTTTCGTTGTCATACGATCATGAACTGTGTGGACGTGTGTCCGAAGGGCCTGAATCCGACCAAGGCAGTGGGGGAAGTCAAACAGATGATGCTGAAACGATCCGTCTGATTGACCGGAGTAGATGTAATGGAAATCAGAATGTTAAAGTCAAAACTTCACCGGGCCTGTGTGACCGATTCATGCCTTGAGTATGAAGGTTCCTGCGCGATCGATACCGATCTGCTCAGGCTGTCCGGCATTCGTGAGTATGAGCAGATTCAGATCTACAATGTAACCAACGGCGAACGGTTCACTACCTATGCCATACAGGCTGAAGCCGGATCGAAAATCATTTCGGTCAATGGCGCCGCTGCGCACAAGGCGAATCCGGGTGATCGTATTATCATATGCACCTATGTGGGGCTAAGTGAACAGGAAGCAGAAACCTTCAAGCCCGTCATGGTTTACCTGGATGAAGAAAACAATGTAACCAACACACGCAATTACATCCCCGTACAGAAGCCGATGCTGGTATCTGGTTAGATACCAGCATCCACCCCGTCAGATCAATTAATCAGTCAACACACTTGGTGAGGATATAGTGAACAATAGTTTTGGAGCCAGGGCGACATTGACCGTTGCCGACAAGACCTATGAAATTTTTCGACTCGATGCGCTTGAAGGAACCGCCAGGTTACCTTTCCCTACCAAGATATTACTCGAGAACCTGTTACGTAATGAAGATGGAGTTACCGTAACAAAAGAAGATATAGAAAAACTCGCGGGCTGGGATTCACAGGCAGAGCCAAATGATGAAATCCAGTATCGTCCTGCACGGGTGCTGATGCAGGACTTTACCGGTGTTCCCGCAGTTGTCGATCTCGCCGCAATGCGCGACGCAATGGAAGCGCTGGGCGGTGATCCTGAAAAAATAAATCCGCTGCAACCGGCCGAACTGGTAATCGACCACTCGGTACAGGTGGACAAATTCGGCAGCGCCAATGCGGCCGAACTTAATGCCGAAATCGAGTTTTCCCGTAACAAGGAGCGTTACCAGTTTCTCAAGTGGGGTCAGCAGGCCTTTGATAACTTCAAGGTCGTGCCGCCGGACACGGGCATTGTTCACCAGGTCAACGTTGAATACCTCGCACGGGTGATATTCAGCCAGGAAAATAACGGTGTCATGCAAGCATACCCGGATACCGTAGTTGGAACCGATTCTCATACCACCATGGTCAACGGCGTGGCCGTACTTGGCTGGGGTGTTGGCGGTATCGAGGCTGAAGCCGCGATGCTGGGCCAACCGATATCCATGCTGGTGCCCAAAGTTGTGGGCATGAAACTCACCGGGCAGTTACCTGAAGGCACGACTGCTACCGATCTGATTCTAACGATTGTCGAACGTTTGCGTGAACACGGCGTGGTTGGCAAGTTTGTTGAATTCTACGGCGAAGGTTTATCACACCTGCCTATGGGTGACCGGGCAACCATCGCTAACATGGGGCCGGAATACGGGGCCACCTGTGGCATCTTCCCGGTCGATGATGAAACCCTGAAGTATCTGCGCATGACCGGACGTTCTGAAGAGCGGATAGCACTGGTTGAGGCCTATGCAAAAACCCAGGGTTTATGGCGTGATGATGATGTAGAGACTGATTATTCCGAACGTCTCGAACTGGACATGTCAACAATCAAGCCCAGCCTGGCGGGCCCTAAGCGTCCACAGGACCGTATTGATCTCGCGTCAGCCAAGTCACAGTTTCTTGAAACCGATCTGCCTGCGATGAATGCAAGTCGGGATGTATCATTCACAGGCAGCCAGACAACCAGGATGAATGGCTCGGAGGTCACTATAGAAGATGGTGCAGTGGTCATCGCTGCCATTACTTCATGTACCAATACATCCAATCCTTCGGTCATGCTTGGCGCCGGTATCGTGGCGAAGAATGCAGTAGAGCGTGGCCTCAAGGTGAAGCCCTGGGTAAAAACATCGCTGGCGCCCGGGTCACTGGTGGTGACCAATTACCTGCAGCAGGCAGGCCTGCTGGATGATCTTTCACAACTCGGCTTTGACGTAGTCGGTTACGGTTGTACAACCTGTATTGGTAATTCCGGGCCGCTACCAGAGCCCGTATCGGCAGCGATCAAGGACGGTAACCTGACAGTAACCTCGGTGTTATCCGGAAACCGAAACTTTGAAGGCCGCGTTCATTCGGAAGTTAAAATGAACTACCTTGCATCACCGCCATTGGTGGTGGCCTATGCGATTGCCGGCAATATGAATGTCGACTTGTTGAATGAACCACTCGGACAGGACAAGGATGGTAATGATGTCTACATGAAAGACATATGGCCAACGCAACAGGAAATTATGGCGGCCATGGATGCCTTCGTCACACCACGTGGCTTTGGTATTGCCTATGCAGATGTGTTCAAGGGTGACAGTAACTGGAACAACCTGACGGGTGCCGATGGGCAGCGATTTGGCTGGAACGACGATTCCACCTATATCCAGAATCCACCTTATTTCAAGGACATCAGCATGCAGGTCGCTGATGCCGAAGATATTGTTAACGCCAGGGCACTGGCGATCCTGGGTGATTCTGTTACCACTGACCATATCTCACCGGCCGGTGCGATCAAGCCGGATTCTCCCGCCGGCAAATACCTGCAGGCCCGGGGCGTAGGCCCAAAAGATTTCAACTCCTATGGCTCGCGTCGAGGCAATCACGAAGTCATGATGCGCGGCACGTTTGCCAACGTCCGTTTGCGCAACCT
>JBFFRZ010000289.1:0-2781 GCA_041572715.1 Gammaproteobacteria bacterium | reverse complement strand
CAGCAGCTTAATAAGCGGATAGCTTAATATGGACCAGGCAATATTAAAGCCTGACTCGCTCGACACGGACAGGTGCAACAGGTAGGTAAAGAAAGGTATTGCCAGAAACATGAGCACACCGGAAACCCGATGCGCAAACGAAACAATACCCGGAATAGGCAAATGAATCTTTACAAGATTCAGGTATTTTGGCCGTTTGGCAGACGATATCATAAACCCTTCTTGTAATTCTTGAGGCTGGGTATGCTGTTGAATATCTACTCGCTCAACTCAAGGTTAGATAGTAGCAGAAAGTTCTTCAAGTTATGTGGCAGACAAATATCCAGTCTGATACCAAGACAAGCACCAAGGATTTCACTAATATGGATGCAGTGAGAATTGATGCGGGGTAGCACATGCAAATCGACTGGCAAGCATTCCTGGAAAATCGTGGCGCAGAATTTGAGCGAGACATCATCTCGCATTACGGCAATCCCGTACAGGAACTATCAGTGGTCCTGACCGGTAATGTCATCAGCGATTTGAGTCATTACGGATTGCTTGCCATTGGTGGCGAAGACAGCAGGACTTTTCTGCAAACGCAATTCGTCAACGACATCAATAGCCTGGATGAAGCACACAGTCATCTGAATGGTTATTGCAATCCCAAGGGCAGGCTGATTGCCAACTTCCGTGTCTTCTGGCGACGCGATACGCTTTACCTGCGCTTTCCTATGGAACTTGTTGAAACCGTACAAAGCAAACTGAACATGTACAAAATGAGGAGCAAAGTGATCCTAGAAGACCACTCTGACAGCATGGTACGGATCGGTTACTCAGGCCCAACCGCTGACAAGGCGCTGGCGCAGATCGTCACGAAAATGCCGGAAAAACCCGGCGATGTCTGTCAGATAGATAACCTCACGGTTATTCGTATACCCGGACTCACGCCGAGCTATGAACTATATAGCGATGCAGGCATCATGATGGATATCTGGACCAGACTCGATGTACATAGCGCACCGGTTGGCGTGTCTGCATGGCAACTGATTGAAATTTTGGCGGGCATGCCGCACATCACCGAAGCCACAACTGAGCAGTATGTGCCACAAATGATCAACTACCAGTCAATTGGCGGGCTGAGTTTCACCAAGGGATGTTATCCGGGCCAGGAGATTGTTGCCCGTATGCACTACCTGGGCAAACTGAAAAAACGCATGTACCTGGCCAGGGTGAAGAGCGATGAACCACCGGAGATACAACAGGAACTGGTCAGCAGCAAAAGCTCGGCCGCAAGCAAGGCCGGTAATGTTCTCAATGCAGCGCTTCATCCCGATGGCTATTATGCCGTACTGGCTGTCATTCAAATCAGTGATGCAGAATCCGAACAGATACACCTGGGTACAGTTGACGGGCCTACGCTTGAACTGCAGGAATTACCGTACCCGGTGGAACTCAAAAAACAATAGATTTTACTAATACTCTATAAGCACGGTATCTTCGTGCGCATATGCTGGGGCACAACTGCACAGGATAACCAGGTCATTGGCACCGGTGTTTCTGATACAGTGCCTCGTGCCGGGCGCGATCCTGATGGTATCACCCTTACTTACCGCAAACTGCTCATCCCCCAGGGTCATCAGCCCTTCACCGGCAGTGATGTGATAAATCTCTTCAGATACCCGGTGAAAGTGCAGCCGGGTCTCAAGTCCTGTCGGTACAATAGCTTCGGCCAGGCTCTGATTGGTGACCGCATGATGGTCGGGATGCATTAACTCACGAATGGTTGACTCATCGCGGGTAACGTAGGCATCCAGCTGATTGTGTTGTGTAATGTAAGATGCCATAACAGCTACCGGCCTTGGTGCCTGGCCAACGTAAAACCAGGAGATCTTGACTGATGGTAGACGTTACAGGTCAATCGTTACCCAGCAAACCTGTTTCTTGATGGTCTGGTAATAAACAACCTGGTTACCACCAGAGGTCTTGGCTTTCAGCATTGCCTGATCCGCGCAGTAAATCAGCGGTTCAAGTTGCTTTGCATCCATAGGATAGATGCCGACACCACATGACGCACTTGCCCTGATTTGGGTAGTACCAATATCAATAGGCTTGGAAAAAATGTTGTTGATACGAGTCATCACGGCGTCCGCGTCAGTGTTGCAGTCTTTTTTGCAGACTATGGCCATGACAAACTCGTCTCCGCCCCAACGACAAATGAGCTCGTTATCCCGGCACTGATCAGAAAGCTCAGCTGCAATATTGGCGAGTAATTTGTCACCGGCATCATGGCCATAACCGTCATTAATCCATTTGAACTTGTCGATATTCATATAGAGGATCGCCATCTTGCCATCGGTTCTCTTGACCTGGCGAACCAGTAATTCAGCATCTTCCGTAAATTTACTCCGATTGAGCAAACCGGTTAGCGGGTCGCTATCCGCAAGTATCTTGAACTCTTTTGCCTGATGCTCACGTTCGAAGATGATACCGGCTATCGATGCACAGGTACTCAGTAGTTTGCGATGAAAATTGGTCGGGGTTCTTTTCTGAAAACTGGATATCGAGAACGAACCGATGATTTCACGCTGGGCATTATGGATCGGATAGGACCAGCAGGCCCCGATCTTGAAATAGTCTGCGTATTCACGCATGTTCTCCCAGCGAATGTCAGTGCTGGTATCGGTAACCAGCATCTCCATATTATGATAGACCGCGTTTCCATCAGAACCTTCACCCACGGCAAGACCATTCAACGCCACGGCCGCTTCGCGGGGTAAGGCCGGAGATGACCGCATCAGT
>JBFFRZ010000288.1:0-2790 GCA_041572715.1 Gammaproteobacteria bacterium | reverse complement strand
GGGGGGTTGCATAGTACTCCAGAGCAAATCCGCCGGCACAAACCAGTCTTCTTACCGAGGGCTGCTTATCCGAATGCAGATCCATGACAGTAGTTTGCACGATCAAGCGTGCCCCCCCGCCACCAACAGCTCCAGAAATATGAAGCAGGCTGGCTACGCGGATGGGCTGTGATTGAACAAACTCGGTTTCGTCACGATATACACGGCTAATCGTAAAAGTATCGGGGTTGATCGTGCGTGCTTCGTCGGTAATGCCCCGCAATTCAAAATAGCAAAAAGGGTAGTATGTGTCATACTTTTCCCTGTTCTGCTGAATGAACACCTGGTTGTCGCGCGCTGGAACAACAAGGGGCTTTTGCAGGTGTAATTTTGTACCAACAGGTATTGTGGACGCTGAAGCCCAGGGGGAGCGGTCAGCGGTTGTCTGGCAGCCGATGGCGAGCCCCAGAAGCAGAAACCAGAGCAAGTATGTCATCGTGTGTTTCATCTTCATGCCTCAGTTATCACGTGCAGTCAGTATGACCTCCACCCGACGATTACGCTGACGGCCGGCGGCGCTGGTATTTTCAGACAGAGGACGATACCTGGACAAGCCTACTGCTTCCATTCTTAGCGGATCAATTCCGTGTTGCTCCTGGAAATAACGAACGACGCTGGAGGCCCTGGCAGCGGACAGTTCCCAGTTGGATGGATAAGTTTTCTGCAGTGCTGCACTGATGCGGATATCATCGGTATGGCCAACTACGCGTATCAGGTCTGTGGTTTTGCCCACAGCCAAAGCCAGTTTGTCGAGAACCTCCTTGCCTTCTGACAGTATGCGTGCGCTTCCTGAATCGAACAGTATTCTGTCCAGCATCCTTATGGTCAGGCGGCCCTTGAGATATTCCAGCTCTACATTTTTTTCGCTGAGCTCCCGGGTCAACAGATGCCGCAGCTCGGCTTCTCTCAGTTTTGCTGCCTCGGTGTCGCTGATGATTTCCCTGGCATGCAGTCGGCATTCTTCCAGATGTTTTTTCAGCTGTCCCTGTTTTTGCAGCCATTCCCCCTGTTCCTGGACACGTTGCTGCTGGCACGCATGTAACGCCAACTGGTTTTCATCTGGCTTGTCCTGAATATTGCTGCAGCCTGCAGATATTAATGCGTACACCAGTACCGCAGCCGGTTTAGATGGATGACTGATTCTCATGGAGGGCATCATAATCGACGTTGCGTACAATGTCAGTGTGTATGACTGTCATGCAAATCCATGTGCTGTATCACAGAGCATTATTGAGATACTCAACATAAACTATTGATTTTATAATGTGGATCTGGGTCCGGATCTGGGCCACAATGCATGGATACCAGCTGTGACACAAAAGTAAATATACGGAGACCTACGGGTATGTCGTCAACCTTCGAGCGGTTCTCGGGTGACACGCCGATGTTCGGCGCGAACGGGGATTATATTGAGGCGATTTATGAAGACTATCTGATGGATGCCCAATCCGTGCAGCCAGTCTGGCGCAGGTATTTTGATAAGCTGACGAACGGGCATGATTACGCTGATGTAGCCCACTCGTCTGTTCGCAATTCTTTCCGGGGCTACTTGCCAGAATCTGGCGTCAGCAGCAGGGATGTGCTTGATTACCGCTCAGCCCAGGCAGAAAAACAGGCCGAAGTCCTGCGGTATATCAACTCTTACCGTGTGCGGGGGCATCAGCACGCGGACCTTGATCCGCTGAATCTAAGAGACATTGATCTTGTGCCTGATCTCGATCCTGCATTCCATGGTCTTGGTTCAGAGGATTTAAGTACGGTATTCAATACTGGCTCACTGGCGGCGGACAGTGAACTGGCCCTGAGGGAAATCAGCCGCATCATCAAGCAGGTATACACCGGCACGATCGGCTCGGAGTATATGCATATAACAAGCACCAGCCAGAAGCGCTGGATACAGGAGCGTCTGGAAGGAACGTTGGCGACGCTGCAAACCAACCCGGATGAGCAGCGCTGGTTATTGAGGATGCTCACCGCAGCTGAAGGCATCGAGCAATACCTGCACCGTAAGTACGTCGGTCAGAAGCGGTTCTCGCTGGAGGGTGGAGAAGGCTTGATACCCATGCTTGACGATCTGATACAAAGGTCAGGCGAGCAGGGCATCAGGGAACTGGTAATTGGTATGGCACATCGCGGCCGGCTGAATGTGCTGGTGAATATTTTTGGTAAGGACCCATGCAGGCTGTTTGCAGAATTTGAAGGTAAACATGTAGACGAACGCACCGGTTCAGGAGATGTGAAATATCACCAGGGGTTTTCCTCGGATGTGGATACACCGGGCGGGCCGGTACACTTGACACTGGGTTTCAATCCTTCTCACCTTGAAATTGTCAATCCAGTGATTGAAGGTTCAGTGCGTGCCAGGCAGCGGCGGCGCGGTGATGCTGATGGCAGCCAGGTGCTGCCCGTGCTGATTCATGGGGATTCGGCTTTTTCCGGGCAGGGTGTGGTCATGGAAACGCTGAATATGTCCCAGGCAAGAGGTTATCGTACTGGGGGTACAGTGCACATTGTCATTAATAACCAGATAGGTTTTACCACCAGCCACCCCATGGACATGCGCTCTACGTTGTATTGCACAGATGTGGCCAAAATGGTGCAGGCCCCGATCTTCCACGTGAATGGGGACGATCCCGAAGCGATCCTGTTTGTTACCCGGTTAGCGCTGGATTACAGAATGACTTTCAATCGGGATGTCGTGGTAGACCTGGTCTGCTATCGCCGACATGGTCATAACGAGGTTGATGAGCC
>JBFFRZ010000287.1:0-2804 GCA_041572715.1 Gammaproteobacteria bacterium | reverse complement strand
GTCGCTTGCAAATCAACACAGCGCACAGCGTATCAAGGAGATCAGTCGACGGGCCAAGTACCTGTTATTTGAAACTGACCAGGGTACGCTGATACTGCACCTGGGCATGTCCGGCAGCCTGCGGGTAATCGGTAATGATGAGCCCGCGCTCAAGCATGATCATGTTGATATCCAGCTGGCCAATAACCAGACCTTGCGATTCAATGATCCGCGCCGGTTTGGCAGTATCCACTTTACCCGCAAACCTGTAACACTGCATAAACTGATCCGTGATCTCGGGCCGGAACCACTTTCTGCTGAGTTCACCGCTGGCTATCTGCACGCGACTGCGCGCAACCGGAAAATTGCCATCAAGAACTTCATCATGAACAGCAAGATAGTCGTTGGTGTTGGTAATATCTACGCGTCGGAATCGTTATACCTTGCAGGGATTCACCCGGCACGACCGGCATCCAGAATCTCTCTGCCACGCTATGAAAAACTGGTATCCTCGATCAAACAGGTTTTGCAGGCAGCGATAGATTCAGGCGGGTCCACCCTGAATGACTTCATACAACCAGATGGCCAACCCGGTTACTTTCAGCATCACTTCAGGGTCTACGGTAAAAGCGGGCAACCCTGTGAACAGTGCCACCGACCCATCAGACAGATGACGATCGGACAGCGGTCAACGTTTTATTGTACGCAGTGTCAGCGTTGATCAGACGCCCATCGGGAATGCTTCCAGAACGCCATAGTAGATCAACCCGCAATAAAGCAGTTTGCAGGCAATATGCAGTGCCTGATCTATGTGAACATTGAACCAGCCCTCGCATTTGCAGAAATCGATAATCCAGTGCAGGACAAATTCAATCAGGCCAATAACAGCATTCGCCGTTAGCAGGTAGACGGCCCCGGCATGCACCAGTGCATGTGAAGTCATCCAGTAATACCAATGCGGAAACAGCGCTCCCTTGGTTTTTTGCGCGTTATTGTTGCGGTTTTTTCCAAAACCCATGGCATCCGGTTGCAGTACAAAATCGGCAACCGCATGTCCGATAATCATCTGAAACAACAGCGGCAGTAGTGATTCCATCAGGGATATATTGATTAATGCAGCGACGTCTAGCCTGGCAGTCTGCCAAGTATCTGGGTCTGTTCATCCCAGTAATCATTCTCCTCGGATTCTTCAACTACTTGTCTGGCTTCGCTTTGCGCCCTGGCAGTCTCGGGCAATATCTGGGTATCGGCGCCGGAATACCGCGCGGTGCTGCTTGCTTGCTCAAGCGGTTTAACGTCCGGCAGCATATCCGTGTGTGGCTTGTCTTCCGGCAGGATTTCGGCAATTGCCTGCTTGAGACGCTGCGGTTTCAGTCCTTTTTTGAGTAGAAAGTCCCCGGCCCCCAGTTTCATGGCGTTAACTGCGATATCGACATTGTTTTCAGAGCTGAGGAACACTACCGGGGGAAAATCCTCGACCGAGTTTCGATATTCTTTAAACCATTGCAGGCCATTCTCTTTCCCCAGTCGTGAATCCATAATAATTAGTCTGTAGCCTGCCCAGTCAAAATCTTCATGGGGTCGGCCGGACCGGGATGGATCGAACTGGTGGACTTCGGCTTCGGGCCGCACATTGTAGAGAAACTTCACTACGACATCACGGTGCGCCTCGAAGGCATCCAAAATGAGTATTCTGAAAGACATGAACGGTTATTTAACTATTTTTCCCGGCTGACTGCCAGCGATAATTCACCAGAGTGATCTATCTGGTCGTTGCAGCGCCCAACCCCCGGGGATCGCTGGCAGCAGAAGTTTCTGCATGCTGATAATCGTGCATGACTACCTGCATATTGCCGTAAGCCGAAGCCCGTTCTTTCAGGTTATGGCCCATCAACTGGAGCTGGTTTCTGGTGTTCTCCGACAATGCACCCGGCTCCAGTTGTATGTAATCAGGCAGATATTGGTGGTGGTAACGTCGCTTCGCTACGACCTCGCCAGCATCCTTGCCTGCAGAAAAAGCAAGAATTGCATTTAATACCATCGTGATAATGCGGCTCCCTCCCGGTGTACCGACGATCAAGAGACGCTGATCCGATTCAATAAAAGTCGGCGTCATGCTGGAGAGCATACGCTTTCCCGGCGCGATGGCATTGGCTTCATTACCCACCAGCCCATAGGCATTGGGCGTTCCGGGACGAACTGAGAAATCGTCCATTTCATCATTCAGCAAAACACCGGTACCGGGCACTACATAACCCGAGCCAAACGGATAATTGATACTCAAGGTAGCCGCTACCCGGTTACCTGAGCGGTCAAGTATCGAGTAGTGCGTAGTGTCCATACCCTCGACATGTTTTACCGAAATCGGCGGAAGAAATTCACTGGGTGTAGCTGTCGTCATGTCCAGGTTTTCAGTTAATGCCTGCGCATGCCCCGCACTGACGAGTGTATCAACATCAACGTCGATGTAGTCACTGTCTCCCAGGTACTCTGCACGGTCACGATAGGCACGCCGCATGGCCTCAACAACCAGGTGGATCTGCGCTTCCTCGGCAAGTTCCTTCCAGCTGTACTGGTCCAGCATATTCAGTATCTGCGCAAGCACGATACCCCCGGAGGATGGCAGGCCAGGCACGACAATCCGCATACCCTGCCAGCGCAGGACAAGCGGACTGCGTTCGATAACCCGGTATTGCTCAAGGTCCCTGTGTGACCATATCCCGCCGGCAGCACGCACTTCGCTCACCAGCCTGTGCGCCACCTCGCCAGCATAAAAGCCGTCTCGCCCATAACGCGCGATCCGTCGTAGTGTCTGTGCAAGCTCC
>JBFFRZ010000286.1:0-2822 GCA_041572715.1 Gammaproteobacteria bacterium | reverse complement strand
TCGACGGGTGCGTAACCGAGTTGCCCTAAAGCATCGAGAGAGGACTTTATCTGCTCCCGGCCGACCAGCAGATCGATGTCGGTCATGATGCGAATGCCGGGATCGGTGTAGACCTCCGACACCAGGTGTTTGGCTCCCTTGGCGCGTTTTTTGGGTACGATCCCCTGTGATTCATCATAGGTCCAGACACCAAACAGGTTCTGTGCCTCACGGGCAAAACGGGATTTACCCCAGGCAGATTCATTCGCGGCCTGCGCCAGCGCCAGCTCTACAGGAATAATATCGACCTTGGGTAATAATTCAGATATGAGTAGCTCTGCTGTAATCGATTTGCCGTCGACTCGATACTTTTTCAGCCTGCCCTGCAACCATTGTGAATCACCTTCATTGATGCTCGCGTCCTGCTCCAGAACTTTAATAATCGATTGCAGACGTTCGCGTTCAGACATGACATCTGTGTTTACCTTGTGCACGATGGGTGCAACCTTTTGTAAAAACACGAGCTTGCTATCCGGTAGTACTTTTTTTGGTGCAGGCTTTTTCGGTTCTGCAATCTCAGTTACTACCGGCTTGATTCGATTATCCGGGTTGCTGATAACGGCGACCGTCCCGGTCGTTTTGTCATTGATGGTTTCGGGCGCCTTCTTAACGGGGTCTGTTGAATGAGGGCCCGGAAAAGGACGCGCGGGGCGATAGTGACGCACTGGCTCGAAATAAGGCCGTGGTGGATGATATTGGGGGGGATATGGCTGGAAAGCCGGCGCTGTATAACCATAGTATGGCGCTGGCGGGTAACCATATTGCATGTTCGCAGTTGCTGAAAAGCTGGTGAAAATCAGCAACATCGCTAGATAATTTACATTCAGTCTCATAGCCAATATCTGAAAACCCAAAAAAGAGGTTCAGAATATTAGCAGATTTTAATATTATGTAAAGCGAATGTCGTTGTTAACCTAGAGTCCTGTTCACTATTCGGCATACCACGAGCCGTCGGCCTGCTTTTTAAACCAGGTATGGCTGTACCAGTAATAACCGCCATTTTTCAGGTTCGGTGCCGTGCAATTATATCGGCTCCTGCCAGCGCTCAGGGCATGCACGGGTTTCACGACAAGCGTACTTTCCTGCCACATCTGTACGCCCCGACCCTGCCCGCTGATATAGCAGGTCACCGCATCACGCCGATATTCCCCATCACCCAGGGTCAACCTGAGTTCAGGAAAATCACTGTCACCTTCCAGTACGGCATTTTCAGGCGTTAAAGAAATTACCGGAAAAGGCCAGGTATTTAGCTTTTCCGGTAAACGCGCCATGGAAGCGAAACCCGCGGCCATCGGAAAACGGGGCAAGGCTGCAAAATCAGAGCCCGGACCCACCGGACCTGACTGCTGCCCAAAGCCAACATAACCGAGTTCTGTAACGAGTTTTCTGAGTGCAGGGTTATGTTCACCGTAGGGATACACAAACAATGCTGGGGCATGCCCCAGCTCTTCGGTGATTCTTTGCTGCGCGGTTTCAATGTCCTGCCTGACTCTGTGCAACCATGATGCCTCGGTTTCACCGGGTTTCATCCTTAGCATATGCAAGTGCGTGTGAGTGTGGTTGGCGAAACTAACATTATGCCGGCTCATTTCGCGCATTTGATCCCAGGTAAGATAATGTCCCTTACCACTGTCATGTGCTGCAGGATTCACAAAGACGGTGAAAGGCCAAAGCAATGCTTTCAGGCGCGGATAAACCTGTGTGTAGACAGAACGGTAGGCATCGTCAATGGTTATTGCGACAGCTTTATCGGGCAGCGGCTGGTTTTTTCTTATGGCACCGACAGCATCTTCCAGCGGCAGGATGACGTACTGATTCTCCCTGAGATACTCGATATGCCGGTCAAACAGTTCCGGGGTGATACTGGTTGATGCGGGTGTGCCATGGTCAACATGGTGGTATTGCAGGATGATGAGCCTTGCAGCCGCATGTAACGGGAATCCGCCCAGTAATAACAAAACAGCCAGACCGGCCCTGGAGAGCAATAATGTCTTCATGACGCGCGGGTCTCAATAATATCCTGCACGACCAGCTGCAGTGTCTCCATACCGCGGAAACGGTTTATATCCATCCGGTAGGTCAAATAGACCTGTTCGTTGGTGGATAAACGGATTCCATCAGCCTGGTTGAATGCTATGGCATCCAGTTCATTGTCTTTATAACCAAGTTTCAGTTTGATGTGTCGTTGATCGGCGCCAATACGACGCTGATCGATCACACTAAATTCACCCTCGAACAGCGGCTCGGGAAATCCCTGCCCCCATGGCCCGGCCTGTTCAAGCGCCTGCGCAGTCTGCATGGTCATGTCGCCAGCCACCATCGGCCCATCGGTATGAATCCTGTGCATCAAGGTATCTTCGTCCAGGGCAGAGCTTACGTATGCTTCAAACTGACTGGCAAAACGATCAAACTGGTCCTCTGCAATAGTAAGTCCGGCAGCCATTGCGTGCCCCCCAAACCTGGCAATCAACCCCGGGGCCATTGCGTCAATAGCCTCCAGCGCATCTCGAATATGGAAGCCTGCAATCGACCGGGCAGACCCCTTGAGCTCACCATTTTCACCCCTGGCAAATACAATGGTAGGACGATTGGTTTTGTCTTTGATGCGCCCTGCCAGAATACCATTCACCCCTTGATGCCAGTGTGGCTGATATAGACAGTAGGCAACTGGCAGCCCCGTGTCATATTCATCGCTGATATGTAAGTCCCGCAGCATGGACTCAGCCTCATCCTGCATCTCCTGGCTGATGGCGCGCCGTTCCATGTTAATGGCATCAAGCTCC